>JAZROC010000144.1:0-1757 GCA_045648525.1 Clostridia bacterium | reverse complement strand
CTGCTTTTAAAAGGAATATTTAATTCTTTCAGAATTTTTGCGCAATAAAGCGAAAGCACAACGGCAGATTTATCATCAAGCGCACCCCTGCCTATTATACACCCGCCTTTTTCTATAGGCTCAAAAGGTTTTGTAAAAAGCCAATCATCGCTTACGGGCACTACGTCGGCGTGGGCAAAAATGCCCAAAGCTTTTTCGCCCGCGCCAAAGTATGATAACAAATATCCGCTATTCTGCCTTAAATCCGTTTCAAACCCGTTTTTCTCATAAAGATTTTGTATAAACTGAAGAATTTCCGCACATTCCGCGCCAAAGGGGGCATTTTCAGAAGCCTTGCCTCTTACAGACGGAATTTTTATAAGCTCCTTTAAAATTTCAACGATTTCATTTTTATTCGATTGAATATATTTATGTATTTCCTCTTGATATTTCACTACTTCTGTTCTGTCCTTTTTATAATATCATCCTGCAAATCCTCGTTAAGCGTTACGAAATATTCCGAAAATCCCGAAACGCGCACACGGAGATTTTTATATTCTTCAGGCGTAATTTTTGCCTTTTTAAGATCTTCCTTTGAAACGTAAGTCAACTGAAAATGCACACCGCCCATCTTGAAGTAGGTTTCCAACAAATCAACGGTTTTTTCAAAAAGAGCATCGTCTTTTATAAGTTGTTCATCAACGGTAATATTTGTAACCGTTGCACCGCAACCGATACCGCTGGGGTCAACTTTCGCAACGGAATTTAAAAGCGCAGAAAGACCTTCTCTATCCTTGCCTTCGCCCTGACCTAAACCGAATTTTAAAGGTTGTCCCTTTTTTCTGCCGTCAGGTGTTGCACCCAACATTTCGCCAAATATTTTAAAATGTACGTTATATCCCGTAAGGTCGCCAATGAGCCAATGATATCCAAATAAATTAGTTTTATCCTTTAAAAATTCATAAAGACTTCTGTACAATCTTTGTGCAACGTAGTTTGAGCGTTCAGTGTCGTTACCGAAAAAATCGCCTTTGTTTAAAATAAGCATATGTAAATCTTCATAGCCTGCCCAGTCATTCTTTAATGCATCAATAAGTTCTGCCATCGTAACGGTTTTTTCATCGAAAACGAACTGTTTTACGATAATTAAAGAGTCAATTACGTTAGTTATGCCCATATACATAGGCGTTGCAATAACGTAATCGGCAGCGCCCTGCGTAAGACTTTTTGCCTTTTCAATGCACCCTTGAAAGAATAAACCTGAAAGATAATTTATATCCTTTGCCTTTACCGCATTATATAAATCATCATATTTATACGCAATTTCAAGGTCTTTAAAGGTTTCTTCAAGAAAAATCTCATAATACTCATCAAAAGTTTTCACGTCTTTGATTTTATCACTTTTTTCGTGAAAAAGAGTTGAAGTGGATTTTAAGAAATTCACCTTTGAGTTGCTTCCCGAAATCGCGCCTAAAAATGCAGGCTCATTACAGCCGACAGTTGTATAATTTACTGCCTTTTCAAAGGGGAAACCGCAAATTTCCATATATGCTTTAACTCGCTTTTCGTCATTCTGAAAAGCAATGCGCTTATTTGGGTCTTTCCTTTCTAAATCGAGCACGTATTTAAAATCTTCTTTGGAAAGTTTATTCGTCCAACGCAACGAAACCTGAGGTATCCACATCGGTAAATCAACAAGGCTTTCAAGAATAAGTTTTGAAAACTCGTCAAAACCGTCAGCGCCGTCAGGCAGATATCCTCCTACGCAAAAGTGTGAT
>JAZROC010000143.1:0-1968 GCA_045648525.1 Clostridia bacterium | reverse complement strand
AAACTGATTTCATTTTCAATATCTATTGCAAGATATGCTCCTGCGGCGCCGCCCCAGCCAAAGTCAATATACTCTTTCTTACCTTTAGGACAACGCACACCTAAACCATATCCGTGAGTTTCTTTAGTCCAGTAGGTTCTTTTCTGATATTCTGAAAGTCTGTCCGTCATCATTAACTTTACGGTTTCAGCCTTTAACAATTTATATGTGCGAATTCCCTCTAAAAACTTTACGTAATCCTCTACTGTGGAAATTCCGCCTGCACCGCCTGAAGCATATTCACTGCCAAGTTTATATTCAACTATATTTTTGCCTATGTTTACTGCCTTGCCGTCTTTAAATCTGTACTGCTCTGAAATAGAATCAATGTCTTTATCGCAAAGCATAAAGGTAGAATTATGCATACCAATAACGTCAAAGATATTTTTCTTTACGTAGTCCTCAAATTTTAAACCTGATATAGTTTCAACAAGTGCCGCCAACACGTCGTGACAAAGGCTGTATTCCCATCGGTCGCCCGGCTCAAAAAGAAGAGGCTCCTTTGCTAAATATTTCATAACCTGACGTGTCTGACATATTCCCGAGGTTTCCTTTTTTGCTTTTTCAAGTTGCAAAGAATCGCACTCATAGGAAAAACCTGCCGTCATTTCAAACAAATGTTTTATTAAAATAGGATTTTCTGCTTTTTCTATGCCGTTTTCAGTTTCCACGTACATTTCTTTAAATTCGGGCATATAGTCGGATAATTTATCATCAAGCGAGAAAAGCCCTTTTTCCCACAACTGCAAAGCCGCCGTGCAGGTTATAACCTTTGAGCAGGAATAAATATTATACCTTTCCTTACCCGTCATTTCTACCTTGTTTTCAAGGTCAGAATAGCCGTTCATATAGCGAAGCACACATTTGCCGCCCTTATAAACCGCCAAGTCAAATCCCGGCACGCCAAGTTCTAAAAACGAATCACAGAGCTTTTTAGTATTTTCAAACATAATTATTTCTCCATAATTACTTTTTTCATAACTTAATTATAGCACACTTAATTCCACCCGTAAACATTATCTATGCTTTTAAGATAAAAATTTTCACCCAAATAACTAATATTTTTATGTCCGCCACGGTGGAAAGCATCGCCAACACAGAAACCGTTAAAATAAAAAAATCCCGTCATTTTTGAGTCTTCAATTCGTCTATTCAGTTTTGTTACCACCTTTTTGCGCCTAAACAGCGCAAAAGAGAATGTACTAATAATTATTTATACTTTTTGGCACAATTTATTGACTTTTAAGTGCGTTTTTGGTACCATATGAGCAGGCGATTGATATAATCTTACCCAAATAAAAAGTAATAAAAAGAGGACTTATGAACGAAAAGAAATTAAAAAGTGCATCGAAAATTCTTAACCGCGTATGCCACACAATAAAAAACGAACTGTTTGCCCTTAACATTTACTGGTGCAGAACGGCATACAGAGAAAACTGGAATTATTCTGCCCACAAGCACTCCTTTTTTGAATTGCATCTGCCCCTTTCAGGCGAGGCTGAATATGAACTTAACGGCAAAACCTTTACCGTAAACAAAACCGGATTTTTGTTGTTTTCGCCCGAAACTGTCCACAAACTTAATTTTGCAACGGAGGATTTTTCTGAATTTGTCTTTGGTTTTGACGTACTTTCACCGCAGAAGTTATTTCTTAACCTTTCAAAAGAGCCTTATTTTAAAGGCGAAGCGACAAATTATATGGTCACCGCCATTGACCATATGTTAAAAAATGCCGAAAGCGCACGATTTGGCTTCAACGTTGCAATAAACAGCCAATTAACCTGCCTTTGTATTGAAATTTTCCAACAGATAACGGGCGAATCTTCAAACGTTGACGGCACAATTACAAACGATATGCGCATTGACCTTGCCGTTAAATTTATCGACGATAACATTTCTGCCCACATTACCTGCGACGACGTTGCCGAC
>JAZROC010000142.1:0-11025 GCA_045648525.1 Clostridia bacterium | reverse complement strand
AAACATATCAAAACTTGCACAAGCAGGCGAAAGTAATACGTTATATCCTTCTTCTGCTTTTCCTTTTGCCATTTTTACGCCGTCTTCGAAGGTTCCTTCCACTACGGTATAGTTTTCCCAGTTATATTTTTTGGCTGATTCCTCAAGCCTTTTTGCCGTAACACCAATAAGCACCGTATGCTTGATATTTTTGGTAAAAGCTTCAAAAAGAGAATCAAAACTGCCACCCTTATCATAACCGCCCAAAATAAGAACGGTGGGTTTAGTCATAGTTTCAATAGCCTTAATTGTAGAATCAGGATTTGTGCCCTTTGAATCGTTTATGTATGTAACACCGTCTTTTGTTACAACTGTTTCAATGCGGTGTTCAACACCTGTAAAGGTTTTTAAAGTGTATGCAACCGACTCTTTATCCACACCTGCGAGCATCGTAAGAAGCACTGCCGCAAGGGCATTTTCAAGATTATGAGGACCTTTTATCATAATTTCATCGGTTTTACAGATAATTTCTTTTCTTCCAAAATACTCAAATACAACGTTGCCGTTTTCAACGTATGCGCCCTCTGTAAGCTTTTCTTTGCGTGAGAAGAAAACGGGAGTGCCTGAAACAACGTTTTTGAGATTTCTTACTGTTTCATCGTCATAGTTAAGTATTGAAAAATCATCTTTGGTCTGATTTTCAAAAACACGTGCTTTTGCGGCAATATAATTTTCCATAGTCTTATGGCGAATCATATGATCCTCGGTAATATTTAAAAGAGCCGCTGTTTTGGGATGAAAATCTTTAATTCCTTCAAGCTGATAACTGCTTATTTCGCAAGCCATAAAAGCATTTTCGCTTGCTTCTAAAGAGTGCGCAATATATGGTTCGCCAATATTGCCCACTACGTATGTTTCCTTTTTAGCATTTTTGAAAATCTCGCCCGTGAGAGTAGTAGTTGTAGTTTTGCCGTTGGTACCAGTTATTGCAACGGTGGTTCCTTTGCAAAGTCTGTAAGCAAGTTCGATTTCGGCAATAACCTCTTTGCCCTGTGCTTGAGCCTTTTCAGCATAAGGTAAATTAAGAGGTACTGAAGGTGAAACCACAATTAAATCAGCCTCGTCAACTAAAGCATCGGGCTTTTCACCTAAACGGAAAATATAGTCGTTTTTATTTAAGCCTTCTAAACCTTCAAGGCTCTCTAAAGGCTTTGAATCATTTAAAATAACCTTTGCACCAAGACTTTTTAAAACAGGTGCAGCGGCAATACCGCTACGTGCCATACCAATTACAAGAACAGTCTTATTTTCCATAAAAAGCTCCTTAAATTCTAATATATGCTAATATGAACGAAAGTACACATGACACTATTGTGATTAAAGTGTACATTGAAGTTATAGTTGTTTCGTGATAACCTAAAAGTTCGTAGTGATGATGAAGCGGTGCCATTTTAAAAATGCGCTTTCCGTGTGAAATTTTAAAATAACCAACCTGAAGAATAACTGATATGCAGGTTGCAACAAGCATAACGCACATAACAGGAAGAAGTAATGCCATTTTAGAATATAAAGCAACTACCGCAAGGCAACCACCCAAGCCTAAAGCACCTGTATCACCCATAAAAATGCGTGCGGGGTAAGTGTTGAATCGCAAAAAGCCCAAGCATGAGCCTGCCATAAGCATTGAGAGGATACCAAGCTGTTGTAAACTAACATTAACATAGCTTGTAAAAACATCCAATGCCAAAGGTAATATTATAATTCCTGCCATTGTAATGCCCTGAACAAGAGTCATTCTTGAAGCAAGACCATCTAAACCATCGGCAAGGTTTTCGCCGTTTGTTATTGCAAGAATAACGAACATTGCAAAAGGAATGTACCAGATACCAAAATCAATATCTCCAACAAAGGGAACGTAAACTTCGCTTCCTACGTATTTATAGCCATACCAGGCAACGATTAAAGCAATACCAAACTGACCGATAATTTTCTGATATGCTCTTAAACCAAGGGAACGTTTTTTGAAGATTTTAATAAAATCATCTAAAAATCCGATAAGACCGTAGCCTAATGTTGCAAGTACAGCAACAAGCGCAGGGCCTTCAAATCGAAAGATTATTGCACCGATGCCGATGGCAGCCATCATCATAATTCCGCCCATTGTAGGAACGTTTTGTTTTTTAAGGTGGCTTGCAGGTCCATCGTCACGTACTTGCTGACCGAATCTTAAAATTTGCATAAGTTTTATTACAAAAGGTCCTATAATAAGACAAATTACGAAAGCAACGAGAAATGCTATCAACGCCTTTGATACAACATCCATAATTAAAACTCCTTTAACCTTTTACAATTTTTTCTACGGCTTCTCTGTCAGAGAAGTGGTGCTTTACGCCTTTAATTTCCTGATAATCTTCATCGCCCTTACCGCAAATGGCAATAACGTCACCTTTTTCTGCAACGGAAAGTGCGTGTTTAATAGCAAGAAATCTGTCGGCAATTCTTACGTATTCACAAGGATTTTCCAATCCTTTTTCTATCTGGTCAATAATTTCTTCAGGCTCTTCAAAGCGCGGATTATCGCTGGTAATTACCATATAATCGCTTAATCTGCCCGCTATTTCGCCCATAATAGGACGTTTTACGGCATCTCTGTTACCGCCGCAACCAAAAACAGATATAAGTTTTCCTTTTTTAAAGGTATTTATCGAAGTTAAAATATTTTCAAGACCGTCAGGAGTGTGAGCATAATCAACAATTACGCTGACACCTGTGTCACCTGTATCAACGGCTTCAAATCTGCCGGGGACGGAAGAAAAACTTTCGATGCCCTCTATTGCATCTTCAATGTTCATACCTGCTTTTAATGCGCAACCTAACGCACAAAGAACGTTAGAAATATTAAACAAGCCTGTGGTATTTGTCCTTACATTATATATAGTATCCTGATACGTAAGCTTAAAGGTAGAATACGTTGAATGTATTTCAACCTCCGACGCCCTTAAGTCAGCATCTTCATTATATGAATACGTAATATAAGGTATATCCTTTTCGGTTAACTTTTTACCAAATTCGTCATCAATATTGATTATGCCGTTTTGGGAAAGTTTTTGGTCAAAAAACTTTGCTTTAGCCTGACCGTAATTTTCCATTGTAATGAAATATTCAAGATGGTCCTGAGTTAAGTTGGTAAAGCCTGCCGAAATAAAAGTCATACCTTCAACTTTATAAAGATCAAGAGCATGTGCCGTAACCTCCATAACCACCCATTCAGCGCCTTTTTTAACCATTTCAGACAAGGCATACTGCAACTCAATGGGGTCAGGAGTTGTTGCGGTTAAAATTTTAATATCCAGCTTCTCATCATTAAGCCAGATACCACCTGTACCGATAACACCGCAGGAAATTCCGTTCTTTTTGGCAATGGCTTTAATCATATAGGAAATGCTTGTTTTACCGTTTGTGCCGGTAATGCCAATCATTTTAAGTTTTTGAGATGGGTTTTCATAAAATTCACTTGCCGCATACGACATTGCGCTTCGTGTATTTTTAACAATAATCTGTGGAATTTCACAATCAACGTAATGCTCAACCACTGCCGCCGCGGCGCCGTTTTTATATGCTGATTCAACAAACTTGTGTCCGTCGACCTGTGTACCGTTTATAGCAAAATACAAAGCACCTTTTTGGCATTTTCTTGAATCAATAGTAAGGAAGGCTATATCCTGATTTTCCGCATTATTTAAAAACTCCGCTTCAATTTTGAAAATATCCTTTACCTGCATATTTTTCTCCTTTAACCAAATGAATATAAATTGAACCTGCCTTAAGGGGTCCCTCCTGCCGAAACTTAAGTCTTTTCAGGCAGAAGATTTAAAATGGCGAATCTTTTGTTTTACCGTAAACGCAGATATAAAACATTATCAAGTGTTTTTGACATAATTAAAACGTAGATTCCCCATCTTATACCGATTCATTTTACAATGTTTCTATTAGTTAATACCATAGTAAGTTGTGGTGTCCGTTTCAGTATCGCCTTTAATTTTTACAATACTGTTTTTTTCAACAACCTCACCGCCTGCGGGGAGTTGTGAAACTACGCTTCCGCTTTTTTCGATTTCAACAAGAAGTCCGCTTTGCTTAAGCATTGATACGGCAACCTCCACAGAAGCACCTGTAACGTCAGGCACATGAACGTATTCCTTGGGTTCCGTTTCAGTTTTGGGAAGCTGCATATACTGTAATATTTTTTCCATAAGCTGACCTGCATAAGGTGCGGCAGTTACTGAACCGTAATCATTATACATTTGTGCTTCGTCAACTGTAACAAGCACTGCAATCTGCGGGTCATCAGCAGGCGCAAAACCAAAGAAGGAGCCTATATGTACGTTATTAACAATAACACCATCGCGGTATTTTTGGGCGGTACCTGTTTTGCCGCCTACCTTATAGCCTTCGACTTTAGCATTTTTGCCGCCGCCTTCTTCAACAACATTATAAAGCATTTCGCGCATTTGTCTGCTTGTTTCTTCAGAAATAACCCGTCTTACCTCTACCGGTTTATTTTCAACAAGAACTGTGCCGTCATTATCGCTCATTGACTGCACAAAATAAGGCTGATATAAAATTCCGCCATTTATAACACTGCAAGCGGCAGTTATAAGCTGAAGAGGTGTAACTGCGATTGACTGACCGAAAGAAATTCTTGCAAGGTCAGTATTTTTTACATATTTAGGCGCAACGATTATGCCTGACTGGTCGCTTGAGAAGTCAACACCAGTGTTGGTGTTAAAGCCAAAATTATAAAGATATTCGTAAAGAGTTTTCTGACCTACGGAAAGACCCATCTGCATAAATGCAGGGTTACAGGAATTTTGTAAAACCTCGCTCATAGTCTGGTGACCGTGAGGAACAACGCGCCAGCACTTGATTTTTTCACCGTCTACAATATGATAGCCAGAACAGTTGAAGGTTGATGAGGTTGAAAATTTACCTGTTTCAAGAGCCGTTGCCATAGTGAATATTTTAAAGGTTGAGCCGGGCTCGTATGTATCAAGTATTGCAGAATTTCTTGAATATTTTGATTTTTCTTCGCTCGTTGCGGTATTAGGGTCGTAATCCGGCAAGTTTACCATTGCGAGAATTGCACCTGTTTTGGGATTCATTACAACACAACGGACTGCTTTTGCTTTAGTTTCTCTAATGCAAGCCTGCATAACGTTTTCAGCAAATGCCTGCATAATATAATTTACGGTCAAATGAATATTTACACCGTTGGTGGGGTCAATATAACGCTGGTCACTGCCCGGTATCTGACCGCCTGAAACGTTTGTCGATGATATAAGCTTGCCCGTAAGGCCGCGAAGCTGTTTATCATATTTCAATTCAAGACCGTCTGCACCCACACCGTCAATGTTAACACTTCCCAAAACCTGCACAAGTGACGAGCCTTTGGGATAATAACGCTTAACGTCGTCAACAAGATATATTCCCTTTGATTCAATGGACATTATATAATCAATCTGTTTCTGGTTCAGATGTCTTGCTATAGTATATTCGCCCAAAGATTCGCCTTCAACGTAGTTTACCTTTTTATATATGCTTTCGTAAGAATATTTTCCTTCAAAAAGCTGATAAAGAGTAGCAGCTACGTTTTCGGCAGAAAGTTTATCTACCTTTGCAATAGTTCTCGGCTTAACATTAAGTGTTTTTGATGCGCCGCTTATTGCAAGTGCTTCACCCGTAGAATCATAAATAGTGCCTCTTGATGCGGCAACCGTTGAGGTCGAAGTCCACTGTCCTAAAGCTTTACGTTGAAGACGCTCTGATGCAATTATCTGCCAGTAAAACAATGCGCCCACTATGATAGAAAAAGCCAGTATCATAGCAAGGCACACCAAAAGTAATCTGTTTTTATAGTTGATATTTTTTACACCCAACTTTTAATCCCCCTTCCCAAGAGAGCTGAAAAAATCAAGCACAGCATCGTATAAATCAACGCTCTCTTGCGCTTCCTGCACTTCTGCCTGTGTGGCGGCAGGGAGAACTACTTTTATTACACTGTCCTCTGTGGGATACTGAAGGCCAAGCTGATTTTCGGCAATTTCAAAATATGAATTTATCTCATTGCCTGCCGAGCCTTCCTTTTCGGCGGTGTTTATAAGAATCTGCATATTGGTTTTTTCTTTTGCAAGATTCCTTATCTGACGGTTATTGCTGTAAATTTCAGCATTGCGAGTCAAGAGAAAGAAGCCCATTGCGGCAATAACCATAGCACACATGGTAAACGCCATAAAACGTGAAACCTCAAACCTGCGTGCAGCTTTTGCTTCGTGCCTTTTTCTTTCCTCGGTCTTTTTATCTTTTTTAGGCTGTGGAACATATTGAGGCTTAAGCGCAGCATTACTATCAACACCATAATATACTTTATATTCACTTTTAACTGCTCTCTGTCTGCTCATTATATTCACCTTTTCTTTTAATTATGTTATATACGTTCCATTGCCCTTAATTTTGCACTTTTGCTGCGAGAGTTGTTTTCAAGTTCTTCAGCACTTGGAAGAATTGCTTTTGTTATTACCTTGACCGTTGGCACCTTACCGCAGATGCATTGAGGAATTCGCGGTGGGCAGGTGCAAGGATTTTGCAAATTCTGCATTGTATGTTTGATTATCCTATCCTCAAGACTGTGGAAAGTTATTACACACATTCTTCCGCCTACGTTAAGTCTTTCACTTACGCTTTTAACGGTATTTTCAAGGATACCCAACTCATTGTTAACTTCAATGCGGATTGCCTGAAATGTTCTTTTTGCCGGATGTGAGCCTGTCCTTCTTGCCCTTATCGGAATTGCTTTTTTAATAATTTCAACAAGCTCGCCCGTTGTGTCAATGGAGCCCTTCTGCCTTTCAGCAACTATATACTGGGCAATTCTTGATGCCCACTGCTCCTCGCCGTAATCGCGAATAATGCCGGTTAACTCTTTAACCGAATATTCGTTTACAACGTTGAAAGCACTTATATACTGGCTCTGGTCCATTCTCATATCAAGCGGTGCACTGTGTTGATATGAAAAACCTCTTTCGGCTGTATCAAGCTGGTATGAACTTACACCTAAATCAAGAATACAACCATCTATTTTATCAATGCCTAATTCGTCAAGTACGTTTTCTATATCAGCAAAATTGCTTTTTACAAGTGTGACTCTGTCACCGTAAGGCTTAAGTCTTTCCCCTGCCGCCTTTAAGGCGTCATCATCACGGTCAATGCCGATGAGTTTGCAATTTGCTTTTTTTAAAATCGCTTCGCTGTGACCGCCACCGCCTAACGTGCCGTCAACGTATATGCCACCATCACGAACGTTTAGAAGTTCAATACTCTCATTAAGCAATACCGACGTATGCTTAAATTCCATTTTTGCCTCCTGCAAGTTTTTGGGATATCTCTTTCTGGAGTGTTCTGCGTTTTTCAAGTGACGAGTAATTACCATTAGCCCAGTTTTCAGCGTCCCAAATTTCAAAGTGGTCACCTAAACCAACGGCTACGAGTTCTTTTTTGAACTCGGCATATTCTCTGTATTTTATAGGAACAAGCACTCTGCCAACTGAATCGAAATCAGTTTCCTGTGCATTGGGGTAGATAGTGCGCATAAATTCTCTGGCTTATTCATCAAATTCAGGAAGGTTTGCTACTTCTCCAGGAGGCATCTGCCATTTAACATCAGGATAAACTATAAGACAAGCCGCGCTACCGCAAGAGATAACGAATGATTCATCGCCCATCTGTGCTTTGAACTTTGAGGGAATTCTTACCCTGCCTTTATCGTCAAGGTTAATTTCGTACTGACCCAAGAAGCCTTTTATCGCCATATCTACACCTCCTTTTTTTCTGATGAGTTCAATTACTTACAATGAAGTACGCTTATATAATAACACTTTTTCGACCATTTTGCAACACTTTTTATAAAAAAAATTATAATTTTTTTATCAATATGACCACTTTTTACCATCGAATCGACCATAGTGTACCACTTTGTAATTCTTTTGTAACAAACAACGGTATTGACTGAATGTTTTTGTTATGGTAAAATATTTTCAGATAAAATTCAGTACATTGTTTTAAGGAGTTTTTATGGCGGAATTTAACATTGCCCAGATAGGCACTTTTGATTATGAAAATATCGGAGACCTTATCTTCCCGACGGTGCTCAAAGCACAGCTTGATAAACGCATAAAAATAAAAAATCTTTTCCTGTTTTCTCTGAATAATTGTGTCCGTCCTCTTGACGAAACAAAATTAAACGTGTATTCAATTGACCGATTGGAAGAAATACACAACAAATATCATATTGACGCCATTATTTTAGGTGGCGGTGACCTTTTACGTTTTGATAACAATCTTGCTACAGAGGAAAACTATACCTCTTCCAACGTAGCCTTTGACTTAATTTTTTATTCTATATTTTTTGCAAACAAGCACAAAATTCCTTTTTTAATGAATTGTCCCGGTGCGCCCTTTGAATTTTCAGATGCAGAAAACCTTTTAATGAACGAATATCTTAAGCACGTTGATTATATTTCCGTAAGAGATAACAAATCGGCAGGCATATTAAGAGGTACGGGAACGGACAAAACCGTAAACGTTTTCCCCGATTCAGTAATTGCCATTTCTCAACTTATTGACGTAAAAAGTTCTTTGGAAAATCTTAAAAGCCGTTATTCATTTCTTCAAAAAGAGTATTTTGTATTCCAGTCTTTTCCCGCACTTAACGAAGCCTATCCGTCACTTATTATCGACCAGCTAAAAAAGTTGGTAAAAAAATACAACCTGCCCATAGTAATGTTTCCTATAGGCAGGGTGCATAACGACCACGTATTTTTAAAATCGTTAATAGATGAATTAAAGGACGAGCGTTTTATTTACATTGAAGAAAAATTAGACCTTACACAGTCTTTGGCTCTTTTAAGCGGTGCAAAAGCCTTTATCGGCACGTCTTTGCACGGAAACGTTATTTCCAATTCCTACGGGGTACCTTCCGTTGCTCTTGATGCAGGCGACCTTATAAAAGTACGTAATTCCTTTAAACTTCTCGACCGTGAGGAATACTGCATAAAAGATATTTCCGCATTATGCGATACCGTTGAAAAGATTTTGGAAGCACCGAAACTTGAAAAATTAAAAGATGCCATCGAAAGTACCAACAAGCACTTTGATATCCTTGCAGAAAGAATACAGCAATCACCTGAAAAAACTCTCTTCATATCAGCCTTGAGGCAAACGTTCTACTATAAATCTCAACAAAAGCATTCCCTTACTCTGTATTTTGATTGCGGCGAAGGTTTTTCTCAAGAAAATATAAGTCAGTTTTTTTATTATACAGACGGTGATATCCACGCGGAATTCACTTTACCTGAAAATTGTCTGACTGTGCGCATAGACCCCATTGAGCAAGTTTTTTCAGCAGTTAAAAATCTTAAAATTACCTCGGATAATGAAGAAGTCCCTTATACCCATAACGGCATTGGAAAAGACGGTATAATATTCTTCAACACCACCGATCCAAGTTTAATAGTAAAAACGAACAATAAAAAAATAAGCATTGATTTCAATATTGAAACAATGCCTATACCTTATATTGAAGAAATGGCAAATGAATATAACACTCTTTGCCTTGAAACAGATAATTTAAAAAGGGTAATCAATGACACCAACAACCACGTAAAAAATCTTGATGCCATAATTACATCCTATCGTGATGCTCTTTCAGAACGTGACGAAATAATTTCAAACCTTAACAATGCAATAAATGATTTAAGAAATGATATCTGCATACGTCAGGCACACATTGCAAATATGGAAAACAGTTTTTCTTGGAAAATTACCGCACCTATCAGAAAATTAAAGAGCATAATAAAAAAATGCATCGGAAAGTAAATTTTCGATGCATTTTCATTTATTCCAGATATTCAAACTTGCAATTTTCCACTTCATCTAAAGTGGGAATCGACGGTGCCGCGCCTTTTCTTGATACGGCTAATGCAGATGCCTTCGTGGCGGTGATAAGTGCCTTTTCTACGTCAACGCCCGCAAACAAAAGTGCGACGAAATACCCCAGCATTGTATCGCCTGCGGCAGTTGTATCAACGGCATTTGCCTTAAAAATACCCTTTTTGATTTTTACGTTTCCGTCTGCATAAACGGAGCCTTTAGTACCTAAAGACAAAAGCACTTTCATTCCTTTATATTTATTTAAAAGAACTTCAATTATCTTATCAGGTTGGTTCTCGTTGGTCAGTGCGTTACCTTCAACTTCATTTAATATAAGCAGAGAAACCTTTTCAATGGGATAATTTAAAATATCGTCAGTTATCGGCGAAGGATTGAAAACTACAAAAATACCTTTTTCATAGGCTTTATCAATTATGTACGGAACCTTTGAAATTTCGTTCTGAAGTACTATACAATCGCCCTTTTCAAAATTTTCAAGGCAGGAGTCAACTTCACTTTCCGTGATTTTGCCATTACTGCCCGAAAACAATAAAATGCAATTCTGCCCGGATTTATCCACCTGAATAATTGCGTGTCCGTTCTCCTTTTCATCCTTTAAAAGATAAGTGGTATCTATGTTATTGGCTTTCAGAGTTTCTTCAAGAATATCGCCGTTAAATCCTATTTTACCTGCGTGAAAAACCTCTGCCCCTGCCCGCGAAAGAGCAACTGACTGGTTTAAACCTTTGCCACCGCAGATAACTTCCATATTATATGAAGAAAGAGTTTCGCCTGCAGAAACAAAATGAGGCACGTTGTAAACGTAATCAAGATTAAGGGAACCAAAATTAAGTATTTTTGCCATAAAATCACATCCTTTTTCCAACACATTATATCATACGTAAATGTAAAAATCAACAATATGTTGCCTTAAAACATATTCTCTGTTATAATTAGTAAAACTTATTATATTATAAAGGAACTAAATTATGAGGTTTTCAATTTCAACCGGTGAATTACAGAGGATTTTTGGTGAAAAAGAAGCAATAAAAAAAGCCAAAG
>JAZROC010000141.1:0-2016 GCA_045648525.1 Clostridia bacterium | reverse complement strand
GCATATTCTTTAGGCGCAATATTTGCATACATAGGAATGAAGCACGTCCACATTCTGAATTTTAAGGGCACGTCCCATTCAATTTCCTGCGTTGCTGTAGGAAGTTTTTCTGAAAGCATATCAAGGTGATAATACATTCCGTCAATAGAATCCCACATATGACCGTTTATCTCATTTTTAAGGTTTTCCTTCTTTTGAAGGTACATTTCTTTTTTAACAGAATCACCGCAGATATCCGCAATTTCAGCCATTGCATCTAATTCCATATACATAAAGCAATTAAGTTCCACACCTGCTGAAGAATTAAGAGGTCTGCCGTAAATTGCAGGATGATTATCCGTTCCTGAGCCGCGAAGACTTCTCCATACGAAAAGACCGTTTTTCTTTTGTTGAGTATTTTCCCAATGCTCAATATGTTTTGCTAATTTTTCGTAAATGCTTTTAATGAAATCAACGTTTTTCTTTTTACCGTATGCTAATAAAGCCATCTGTGCAAGCAACGGTTTTGCCGAATTGAAATTACAGGTTTCGTCACGCTTTTTTATATTAAACATTGGCAGAGCGTTAGATTTACTGTCATCAGAATATACAACGTACGGAACCGAGCCATCTTCCCTTGCATACTCAAAGAAATTAAGTAAACATCCCTCTATATAATCACCAATATCATCATAAACGTCATAAAGCGCTTTTGCGCAAAAGAATGAATCCCAATCCCACAACTGACCGTCATAGGCAGCGGCAGGATCTAAAAATTTATATTTAAGATTGCCGACGGGTTCTTTTAAGGAAGTTTTCCAATTTAATTTTATAAATTCAGATATTTCTTTATGTAAATTGATTAATTCTTGCATTTTTGTATTCTCCTAAAAACTATAGTTTATTTAATAATATCTACATTTACTTCATTTTTCAATGTATAAGCGTTTCAAACATTTGTACATATGTTGCACAAAAAAGAGAAATATAAAAAAGGAACTTTTTCTTTTAATCAATTCACCTTTTCAAAAGCATTTTTATATAAAAAAAGACACACCATTTATACAAAAACAAAAAAGATGCGTCTTCCTTTTTTATTAGTTTTTTAATTACTTCTCGTTCTTATAAATCTCTTTAAAATACTTATAAGTATCAAGTTTTAACTCACCACAGGCAGCCTCATCACAAGCAATGATACCGTCTTTGTGAAGTTGAAGTGCGCTTATGGTCCAAGCATGGTCAACACCGCCTTCAACACAATGACGGAGAGCACGTGCCTTATGATGACCGTTGATAAGCAGAAGAACCTGCTTAGAATCGCAAACTGTTCCAACACCTACCGAAAGTGCAGTTTTAGGAACTTTGTTGGGATCGTTATCAAAGAAACGTGAGTTAGCAATTAACGTATCTTCCGTTAATGCGCGAACACCCGTGCGCGAGGTTAACGAAGTGAAAGGTTCGTTAAATGCAATATGTCCGTCGACACCTGCGCCACCAAGGAACAAATCAATTCCGCCCATAGAAGCAATTTTATCTTCATATCTTTGACATTCTGCTTCAGGATCTTCTGCCATACCGTTTAAGATATTGATATTTTCTGCAGGAATATCTATATGGTTAAAGAAATTATCGTGCATAAAGTACCAATAGCTCTGGTCATGCTCGTGAGGTAAGCCAACGTATTCATCCATATTAAACGTTACAACGTTTTTGAAGGTTACCTTGCCTTCTTTATTCATCTGAACAAGACGTTTATAAACGCCAAGAGGCGATGAACCCGTAGGAAGACCTAAAACAAAGGGTCTGCCTTCTTTATGATTATTGATTGCATCAGCAATATGCTGTGCCGCCCATGCACACATTTCATCATAGTTGTTTTTAATAATAATTTTCATTTTAAGATCAACATCCTTTAAAAAAATTTTTCTTATTTATTATATCACTTCTCACCGTTTTTGTCTATAAATTTTTTTGTAATTCATGTACGACAAAACAATATAAAAAAAGATACATCATTAAAGATTACTCAAAAATGCC
>JAZROC010000140.1:0-1168 GCA_045648525.1 Clostridia bacterium | reverse complement strand
ATAATCCAAAAGCTTATCTTCAAGAGAGAATAAACCTTTTTCCCAAAGTTGCAACGCCGCAACACAGGTAATGCCTTTTGTGCAGGAATATATATTATATCTTTCATTGCCCTGCATTTTTACTTTGTTTTCAAGGTCAGAATAACCGTTCATATACCTTAAAATACATTCTCCGCCCTTATAGACCGCCAAATCGAAGCCGGGCAACCCCATTTCCAAGAAAGAATCGCAAAACTTTTTAGTGTTTTCAAACAAGAAAATCACCTCGTCAGCAAATATTGCCTTAATTATATATTACTTAGAGGGCAATGTCAAGATTATTATAGCCGAAGACTATACAATTTTATCGGCTTCAATAAGCATAAGCACAGTCAACTCTATTGCGCTCAGGAGCCCTTCCATATTTATATACTCGTCAGGTTGATGAACTGCGCCGTGCCCCTGCGGTAAATCAAAATCTCTGTTCCAAGAAAGCGTTGTGCCCGTTTCTACTGCATTTTCTAAAAACTGTCTGTACGTGCCGCCTGCATTTACGTAACTTTGCGCGTTTTCCCTGCCCGTATATTCAGAAAATACTTTCAATAACTTTTCAACAAACTTATTGTTTTCAGGCAACAGATGGGGCAATGAATATCCCGCCATCTGCGGTTTTTCCCACCCTATGCTTTTAATTTTTTCTTCGATTTTCCCTAAAATTTCGTCTTTTTTATGGCGGTTGCCGTATCTTATATTAAAATGAGCCGTAACGTAACCATCATCATCTGTTTCAACCTTACTAAGCACGCAGGTAAGTTTGCCAAAGCCTTCCGTCTCATCCTCAATATTAAAAAATTCGCCGAAAAAGTTTGCCGACATTTCGTATAAGCGCTTAAAAATTTCGCGATCTTTTTCGCCTATATCGTCGCACTTACTGATTTTTTCCGCCGCGATTTTCACTGCAGACACCGCGCCATCAGGAATAGCCGAATGTTTTGCGATTCCCTTTGAAACCAATTTTATATAATCGCCGTTTTTTGTTGCAGATATGTTCTCCTGATCGTATAAGTCCTTGAGCAGATCTTCAGAATAGGGCAACAAAACAACCGTATTGCCTATAACCGTTGCGCCCGTTCCGCCATTTACACTGATGCCGCTTAACTTTTCCTTGCTCTTTACGGTAAATGCAATT
>JAZROC010000139.1:0-2697 GCA_045648525.1 Clostridia bacterium | reverse complement strand
AGTTGAAAAGCTTATAATCTGTGCCAAGTTTAGCGTTAACCTTGTCCATATACTTTTCAACGATAGCGGGGATTGCATCATAGTAAGCGTTGCAAGCTTCTCTGTGCTGGAAGAAAATATCACCGTTTTCGTGGCTACCACGCATTACGGGACGTTCGGGGTTAAGTGCGCGCTTACGGAATGCTGCAACAGCGTCCATATCGCACATTTCTTTAAGGTCTTCATAATCCCAAACTGCAACCTTCTGCAATTCGTGTGATGTACGGAAGCCGTCAAAGAAGTTAAGGAAGGGTACTCTGCCTTCGATTGATGCAAGGTGAGCAACGGGACCTAAATCCATAACTTCCTGTGTATTTGTTTCAGCCATCATAGCAAAACCGGTCTGACGGCAAGCATAAACGTCTGAATGGTCACCAAAGATGTTAAGTGCGTGGCTTGCTACTGTACGAGCGGAAACATGGAAAACGCAGGGTAATAATTCACCGGCGATTTTGTACATGTTAGGAATCATAAGAAGTAAGCCCTGTGATGCGGTGTAGGTTGTGGTAAGTGCACCTGCTGCCAATGAGCCGTGTACTGTACCTGATGCACCTGCTTCTGACTGCATTTCTGCAACCTTTACAGTTGTGCCAAAGATGTTTTTCTGACCTGCTGCTGACCACTGGTCAACATAGTCTGCCATAGGACTTGAAGGTGTGATAGGATAAATACCTGCAACTTCAGTAAATGCATAGCTGACATAAGCAGCAGCATTGTTACCGTCCATGGTTTTGAACTTTCTTGCCATAAAAATTTCCTCCTAAATATTTTACGGTCTGCCAAATTTTCATCAGCCAACCCGTATTATTTATTAAAATCCGCACTACACGGAATTTTATCATCCTATATAATACACCTTTTATCAAAATAAGTAAACTACTATTTTATGAATTTTGTTGGAAATTTTTTATTTTTTTAGAAAAAACACCCTCAAAGCGAGGGTGCTACGTATCGTTTTTGGAATTTTGGGGGATCTTTTTCAAAAAATTCCTCTGCAATTGAATCCGAAAGATCAATAATCATTCTTTCGTGCTCACAATGAAAAGGCGAAACTTCATTTAAAATGCCCGTTTCGGATAAATTTATACAACCGCAGGTATTACGGCATCTTTGATTCAGTTCACATTCCTTGCAAATTTCAGGTTCTGTGGAAAGTTTCAAAACTTCGTTTATACGAGATGTATCAAGACCTTCTTCTGCGCTTCCAAGACAGTATTCCTTTTTGCCCACAAACTGCGAACACGGAAATATCTGACCTTCGGTATCAACGTTAAACTGACCTCTGCCCATATGACATGGTCTTTTTTTCTTTCCAAAAATGCCGTTAACGATTTTATCGTCAATATAAGATAAACTGAAGGAATCATTATTGTAAAAACATTTTTTATAAAATTCCCCTATTTCTTCATACTGTTTTTTTAGAATCTCAAGGTGTTTATCTTCCCATTTTACCCCTGATGCATAGACGGCTAAAATTTTTCTGAAGCCAAGGGCATACAAATGCTTTACAGAATCAGCAAAAAGATGACAACTTTCAGGAGCATAAACTGTTTGCACTGCACTTTTGGGCTGATATTTCAATAAAAGTTTTGCGCTTTCATCGGCTTTTGGGAATGTATCGTTTCCCGAAAAATCAGGCTTTGTGATTCTTTGCATAAGTCCGTCGTGGGAAAGACAGATTTCAACGTTGTTTTCGGTAAGATATTTTATCTTATCATCAGAAAACAACGAGCCGTTGGAGTTCATTTTATAAGAAAATTTATGATTTTCAATATTTTTGCAATACTCAATAATTTCTTCTAAAAGTGAAAAAGCGCAAAAAGGCTCACCACCGTAAAAACAGAATCCCGTAGAATTACCGTATTTTTGTGAAATGCCAATGAGTTTTTTGACCGTATCTAACGTGATATTTTTGTCCCTGACTTCGTGACGGCAATAGGTGCATTTGAAATTGCATTTATCGGTTATGTGCAGAGTAAAATTCATATTATCTTACGGGCGGAGTACCCGACGTTTCAAGCTCATATTCATCTTCATACGGTGTCGGTATGCCGCCTGCAAGTTCAGGAGTGGGTTCTGTAGCAAAATCACCTGAAAGTATAAGTTCTTCAGGTGTCGGTGTTGAAGCAATGTCGCCGTCAAGATACACTTCTTCAGTAGGTTGAACGTTTTCAATGGGCGGTGCACCGCCCGGAAGAACGGGTTTCTCTTTTTCACAGCCTGCCGCAACAAGCGAAGTTGCAACACAGGCGCCTACTGCCGCGTATTTTAAAGTCTTTTTAATTTTTCTCGGTTCTATTTTCATATAATCACCCTTTCATATATAAAACGCAAATGAATATAGAAACGTTACAGTTCTTCAAAGGAAATTATGTACTTATCAACCGTATTTTTAATTTCTTCCATCATATCCGCGCTTGTGGCATCATAAACACCAACCGTTTTGCATCCTGCTTTTTTTGCCGTCTGTAAAGCAACGACGTTATCGTCAAAAAATACTATTTCTTCAGGCTTACAGTTCATTTTTCTTGCACATTCAAGGTAAATTTCAGGCATATTCTTTTTCATTGTGCCGAAATCCTCAATGGACCAGACTTCATTAAACAAATCAAATGCATCGCATCTTTTTAAGCAAGGGTCAAGAAATTTATGGGGGCT
>JAZROC010000138.1:0-3338 GCA_045648525.1 Clostridia bacterium | reverse complement strand
AGCATAATTGCGTTAATGCTTCCTATAATGATACAAAACGGAATAATGCAGTTTGTTAATATGCTTGATAATATTATGGTCGGAAGATTGGGCACTATTGAAATGTCAGGCGTTTCCGTCGCAAACCAGTTGTTGTTCGTTTTTAACCTTTGCATTTTCGGTGCAGTATCTGGCGCAGGCATTTTTGGTGCACAGTTTGCAGGCAAAAAGGATAACGAAGGTGTAAGACACACTTTTCGTTTTAAAGTGATTTTTTGTACCGCTATAGCAATTTTAGGTATTGCGCTTTTTTATTTTTTAGGCGAGCCTTTAATTAATACGTATTTAAAAGGCGACGGAAATATTGAAGATGCACAGTTAACTTTATCGTATGCAAGGCAGTATCTCAACGTAATGCTCATAGGTCTTATTCCTGCATCAATAGTGCAGGCATATGCAAGCACGTTAAGAGAACTTGGCAAACCCAAAGTGCCAATGTATGCAGGCATTGTGGCGGTTACTGTTAACCTGTGCCTTAACTATATTTTAATTTTCGGTCACTTCGGTGCGCCCAAAATGGGTGTTGAAGGTGCGGCGCTTGCAACTGTAATTTCCCGATTTATCGAACTTTTATTTGTTGCAATATGGACGCGCAGCCACAGTGCCGATACTCCATTTATTATTGGTGCATACAGAAGCTTCTACGTGCCGCTTGATTTAATTAAGCAGATAGCAAAAAAAGGCGTGCCACTTTTGCTCAATGAAACTGCATGGGCTCTTGGTATGGCTGTGCTTAATCAGCGTTATTCAGTGCGCGGGCTTGACGTTGTTGCCGCAAACAATATTGCAACAACATTCTTTAACGTGTTCTCAGTTGCTTTCATTGCAACGGGCGCGGCAATCGGAATTATGCTCGGTCAGATTTTAGGCGCAGGAAAAACAAAGGAAGCCTATGAAACAAGCTCAAAATTAATTGCTTTTTCAATATTTGTCAGCCTTGTTTTTGGCATTGTCTATTTTGTTTGTGCAGGATTTATTCCGTATATTTACGAAACTACTGACGAAATCCGACATCTTGCCACAGGGCTTATGCGTATAGGCGCAATAGTTATGCCTCTTGATGCTTTTGCAAATGCAACCTACTTCACCTTGCGTTCAGGAGGAAAAGCCTTTATTACCTTCCTTTTTGATAGTGGTTTTGTCTGGGCAGTTATGGTACCCGTCGTGTTTATTTTTAGTCAGTTTACCACCCTTCCCATTATTCCTCTGTATTTTATCGGACAAGCCCTTCCGATATTTAAGTGTATGTTGGGATATGCCTTCGTTAAAAACGGCTCGTGGGCGAAAAATATAGTTTAAAAAGGATAATTTATGGATATCTGGCAAAAATTAGCAAGTACCCAAAGACCCATTGTGCTTTACGGTATGGGTAACGGCGCCGAAATTATGATGAAACAGCTTGAAAAATATAATATTTCCGTTTCAGGCTTTTTCGCAAGTGATGATTTTGTGCGCGGTCAGTTTTTTAAAGGCTTTAAAGTAATGACTTTTAAGGAAGCAAAGGAAAAGTTTCCTGATATGATTGCGCTTATCTCTTTCGGCACGCAGAGAAAAGAGGTTATTGATAACATTCTTTCATTGAATGCTGAAGTCTACGCTCCTGAAGTGCCCGTAGTAGGTGAAAATGTTTTTACAATAGAATTTGCCCGCGCGCATAAGGAAGAAATAGAAAAAGCGTATTCTCTGTTGGCTGATGATTTTTCAAAAAAAGTTTTTGAAGAAATAATTTCTTATAAACTTGACGGAAAAATTTCTCATCTCGTTTCCTGCCAAAGCGAAGATGCTCTTGAACTTTTTGACTTTAACGAAAATGAAAATTATCTTGATTTAGGCGCATATAACGGTGACACCGTTCTTCAGTTTATTGAAAAGGTAAAAAAATATAACAGTATAACCGCTGTTGAACCCGATATAAAGAATTTCAGAAAATTACAAAAAAATACTGAATGTCTGGAAAATATCACTCTTATCAATAAAGCGGTAAGTGAAAAAAGCGGTAAAATTTCATTTTCTACTGCAGGGGGCAGAAACTCCCGTGTAGGTGGTGAAAACGAAATTTTAGCAACGAGCATTGATGACCTTAACGAAGATTTTACATTTATTAAGTTCGATGTTGAAGGGCAGGAACTTTCTGCAATAAAAGGCGCGGTAAATACAATAGAAAAACAACCCAAAATGCTGATTTCCGCATATCACAGAAGCGAAGATATTTTTACGATTCCTTTAGCGGTAAATGAAATTAATCCGCAATATAAAATTTATTTAAGGCATCTTCCGTACATTCCCGCGTGGGACACTAACTACTGTTTTATTTAATACTTGCAAAAAATATCTAAATATAGTAAAATATATACATATGAATATCTTGGAGGAAAATTATGAAAGCAATCAAAACCGAAATTGAAGGCGTAATTATTATTGAGCCTGACGTATTTGGCGACCACAGAGGCTGGTTTATGGAAAGCTGGTCAAAAAAGAAGTATGAAGAATTAGGCATAAACGTTGAGTTTGTTCAGGATAACGAAAGTTTTACGGCAAAAAAAGGCACTTTAAGAGGTCTTCATTTCCAGATGGACCCTATGGCGCAGTCAAAGCTTGTTCGCGTTGTAAAAGGCGCAGTTTTAGACGTTGCAGTTGATATCCGTAAAAATTCACCTACCTATCTTAAATGGGTAAGCGTTGAACTTTCTGAGGAAAATAAGCGTCAGTTCTTTATTCCCAAGGGTTTTGCACACGGCTTTGTTACTCTTACTGATGACGTTCAGTTTGCCTATAAATGCGATAATTTCTATAGCAAGGAATGTGACCGTTCCATTAAATTCAATGACCCCGATATTAACGTTAACTGGGGCATTGAAAATCCCATCGTTTCTGATAAAGATGCAAATGCGCCTTTCTTAAAGGACAGCGACTGCAATTTTACATATAAAGGAGAATAAAAAAATGACAATAATCGTTACAGGCGGTGCCGGCTTTATCGGCAGTAACTTCGTTTACTATGAACTTAAAAATCATCCTGAAGACAGAATAGTTTGTCTTGATGCTCTTACCTATGCAGGCAATCTTCAAACACTTGATGAAGCAATGAAAAACCCCAACTTCCGCTTCGTTAAGGGCGATATTGCAGACAGAGAATGTGTAAACAAGCTTTTTGAAGAAGAAAAGCCTGATATTATCGTTAACTTTGCCGCAGAAAGCCACGTTGACCGCTCAATAGAAAATCCCGAAGTTTTCCTTCGCACCAACATTATGGGCACACAGGTGTTAATGGATGCCTGCCGCAAATACGGCATTAAACG
>JAZROC010000137.1:0-8142 GCA_045648525.1 Clostridia bacterium | reverse complement strand
AAGGAAGTGTGCCTCTTTTACATCATCTTTTTCATACGCTCAAGGGCGCCTTTTTCAAGGCGGGAAACTTGTGCCTGGGAAATGCCTATTGACGAGGCGATTTCCATTTGCGTTTTGCCTGAAAAGTAGCGCAGTTTTATTATGTTGTATTCGCGGTTTGTAAGTTTAGTTAAAGCTTCGCGGAGGGCGATGCGCTCTGTCCATTTTTTGTCGGTTTCCTTTGAATCACTTATCTGGTCAAGGACGAAAACCTGATCCTGACCGTCCTTGAAAACGGGCTCGAAAATGGAAACGGGGTCGCTTACCGCCTCCAATGCCCTTTCAATATCGTAAAGGGAAACGTTTAACGCTGAAGCAAGTTCGGTATTCGTTATTTCGCGGTTGTTTTCGCTTTCTAATTTCTCGCGCATCTGCATTGCTTTGTAGGCTAAATCACGCATTGAACGGCTGACCCGAATACTGTTGTTATCACGCAAGAATCGACGTATTTCGCCAATTATCATCGGCACCGCATAAGTTGAAAACTTAACGTTGTGGCTTGTATCAAAGTTTTTTACCGCCTTAATTAAGCCAACGCAACCTACCTGAAACAAGTCGTCGGGAGTTTCGCTTCTGTTTAAAAATTTCTGTACCACCGATAAAACGAGGCGCAGGTTTGCAAAAATGAAAGTTTCTTCGGCAAACTTGTCGCCTGCTTTAATTTTATTCATAAGGTCAACGGCTTCTTTATGTTTTAACCTTGGAAGTTTTGAAGTATCCACACCGCAGATTTTTACTTTGCCTGAATATTGCATAAAAATACCTCCGCTTTTTTTATGTAGCGGTGTGATATTTTTATTATTGGCAGTTTTTTTGACGTTAAACAAAAAAGAGTGCTTTTTTAGCACTCTTAAAACGAATTATTGTACGCTTTTGCCACCATCAACAAAAATATTTTGTCCCGTAATGTATCTGCCTTCTTCTGAAGCAAGTAAGGAAACTATGCCGACGCAGTCATCAGGCTGACCGTAAAAGCCGATGGGAATAGATGCGGTAACGGTTTTTGCATAGTCGGGGTCGGAAAGAGCTTTAATATTTCTGTCAGTATAAATTACACCGGGAGCAACGTTATTTACGGTAACGTTGTCTTTTGCAAGCTGAAGGGAAAGCGACTTAACCATATTGGTCTGCGCCGCCTTGCTTGCTGAATATATAAGCATATCGGGATGAGGTTTCATTTCCTGCACAGAGCCTATGGTGATTATTCTGCCCCAATTATTTTCCTGCATATATGGTACCGCCGATTGAATCAGCATAAGTGAGGCAATAAGATTACAGTTAAGCTGGTCAAAACAGTCTTCGGTGGTTATTTCTTGCCATGGTTTGCGGTACTGTATAGAAGCATTAAGCACCAAAACATCAATGCTTTTAAGGTTTTTGGATAACTCCTTTACCGCGTTGACATCTGAAAGGTCAGCGGTAACGATTTCTGCAATTCCACCATTATTTTCAATTTCGGTTTTTAAATTTTTAAGGTGATCGCTTTCTTTTATGCCGTGAATTATTACTTTAAAGCCGTCATTGGATAAACGTAAGGCGATTGCTCTGCCGATGCCCCGTGACGAGCCCGTTATAAATGCTGTTTTCATTTTTTACCTCATTAAAGCGCGGTTTGCGTATCGTTGGGGTCACCGTTGCGGGCAAGGTCATATTCCTTTGACCAGTCAAGGCTACGGTATTCTTCTCCGCGGGGGTCATTTTTTATCCAGTCAAGGAGCATATCAAGCATTTCTTCGCTCCAAGTATTTTTGTCTATCTGCGCAGTTGTAAACTTGCCCTGGCAGATCATTTCAAAGCCGAAATCGTCTTTAACGTGAGTTTTTGCCGCGCCGTCAACCACGTCAGCAACAAGGTGAGCGGGGATAAACAAAACTCCTCCGCCTGCCCCGAAAACAACGTCACCGGGCAAGCATACCGCACCACCGAAGTTTGTTATATCGTTCCAATCCTTCATAACAAATTCGCGTATGGGCGTTGGGTCAATACCACGGTAATATACCTGAACGTCAGGCACCTTTAGCATTTGTTCAACGTCGCGAACACCACCCCAGATAACTGCGCCACCGTTTTTTGTGCGCTTCTGTATTGCGGTTGTAAGGTTGCCACCTAAAAAAGTGCCTTTGTAAATTTTATCATACATATCGCACACAACAACGTCGCGTTCATAAAGGCGGTCAATTACCCATTGGTTATAATTGCCCTGAAGTCCGTCGTCTTTTCCGCGGGAAAACTGAATATCGTGCAAATCAGGACGAGTGGGACAGTATGTGCAGGTTACTGCTCTGCCCACAAGCTTTCTGCCATCCGTATGTAAGGGAGTCAGGGGATTTTCACCACCGCCTACAAACTGATGCTCATATCCTAAAACGAAAATTGGCTTCCACACTTCCTCTAAAGTCATATTGTAAAGGGCATCAAGATACTTATCCGCAACCTTTGGTCTGCCGTCAGGTAATCTTTCGCCTTTCCATAAGGGAGTCAACTGAATTATTTTATCTCTGTCATTAAAGTTCATAATTATACCTCTAATAAAATGTTATTATCCGTATTTTTGTGTGCGCAGGCGGTGTAGGTTTTGCCGTTGACGGTAATATCGTATTCACCGTAAAAGCCTTTAAAGGTTACTTTGCCGTCTTTGTCTGAAACAAGAGTTTCTTCGGTATGCCAAACCTTTTCAAAAAGATTTTTTATAACGTAGTATGCAGGCTTGGGAGTCATATCGAAGCGTAAAAGTCCACCGTGGAAATAGTTTTCGCCAACGCTCATATTACCTTGAGTTTCAGATATTTTTTCGGGTGTAGCATCTGCAACGTGTGCGTAGCCGTCTATCATATTCCAGTAAATTATCTGCTCAACGTTTTCGTGGCTGAACCATATTTTATATAAGTTTTCAATTATTTCTGCCTGAAGTGCTTCGTCTTCATCATTCCAGGAATACGCAGGAATAGTTACTTCGGTAATCTGCAAAGGTTTACCGAATTCAGAATAAAAATCCATCTGATTATATAACTGTTCGGGACAGTAGAATTGACGCGTTTCATTGTACTCGTCTGCGCTTTTAAAGAACATATGATACTGCATACCGATAGCATCTATCCTTGCACCGCTTTTAAGGGTGTTTTCGATTATTTCAGAATAGCTCTGTCCATCTCTTTTTAACCAGCAGGCGTGTGTGTATTCATTTATAACAAGTTGATTTTCAGGAAAATACTTTTCTGCCGTCTTAAAGCACCACTCAACAAAATCAGGCTCTTTATAAAAAGAAGTGTGTCCATTTGGCCAGAACATTTCATTTGTAACTTCAATGGTGGGAATTTTATCTTTGTAGCGGTCAGAAATCTCTTTAAAGCGGTGTTCCAAAGTATCTTTTACATCTTCTACTGATGCGTCGGCAAGCCATGCGGGGAAGAAGTGATCGTATGCAAGGGCGTGCTCGCGAGGCTCAATACCGTGCTTTTTACAAAATTCAATACACAAATCAATGGGCGGGCGACGATATATTTTTTTGCTGTCCTTATCATATCTTGTTTTGCCCTTTTCAGGCTCTAATGCGTCCCAATAAAACGGAAGCGTTGCCATATTGCCGAAGGTGCTCATATATTCTTTATATAAATCATTTTTTTCTTTTGTTTCAAGCTCATCAAGCATAAAAAGATTTGCACCGTACTTGAAATCGTGCTTTTTCTGTTTTACTTCGATTTTTGCATTTTTTATAGGGTTGCCCTGATTATCTTTAACGGTAATGCTTACCGTTGTTTTGCGGTAATTTTCTATGCCTTCCTGAACTCTTTTTTCAGTAAATTCTTTTTGCTCTTCAAATAATTCTAAAACTTTTCTTCTATCGCTCATAAAATTAACTCCATATTCTGTCATTTGAAAATTCTTTATTCCACTCATCTGTCGATTCAAAATATCCGGGTATATTAGGATTGATATGTTGCCTTAAAACTTCTTCGTTAAGGTCATCAAAACCAAGACCCGGTTTTTCGGGTACTTTAATAAAGCCGTTTTTGAAAATGGGGTTATCAATTCCTTTAACCATATCTGCCCACCAGGGAACGTCAACTGAATGGAACTCAAGGGCTAAAACGTTGTGCATAGCCGCCGCAGTATGTACTGCCGCAAGGCAAGCAACGGGACTTTCTGCCATATGTATTGCCGTTGCAACACCGTGTTCATCGGCAATATCACCAATTTTCTTTAATTCCAAAGCACCACCGCAGGTTAAAATATCGGGGTGAATTACCGATACACCACCTGCTTTGATTAAGGCTTCAAAATTCTCTTTTAAATAAATATCTTCGCCCGTACAAACAGGAATGGTTGTTGAATTTTTTAACCTTACGTATTGGTCGGTATACATCCAGGGTACCATATCCTCAATCCAGGCAAGGTTATAGGGCTCCATTCTTCGTGCAAAACGAATACAATCCTCAACACAAATATGACCAAAATGGTCAACTGCAAGGGGTACTTCGTAACCGATAACTTCACGAACCTCTTTTACGTAGTTTTCAAGAAAATCAAGACCCTTTTCGGTTAAATGAATACCTGTGTGTGGATGTGCGGTAGTAACTATAGAATAACTTTTCTGGTGTTTAACCATATCAGATGTTACAGAACCGCCCTGAACGTTAAGTATATGAGAAGCATACTTTTTCATATCGTCAATAAAACCTAATGGTGCGTTAAGTGTGCCCGGCTCATCAAGTAAAAGACCGATGCCCAAATCCATTTTAAGAAAGGTAAAGCCCATATCCATTCTTTTCTTTAAAGCAAGTCCCATATCGTGACCTGTGTGCTTGCCGTCAACGTCAGTATCGCAATATACACGCACTTCATCACGGAACTTTCCTCCTAAAAGCTGATAAAGGGGTACACCGTAGGCTTTTCCTGCAAGGTCCCAAAGAGCAATTTCAATACCGCTTACGCCACCGCCCTGACGTGAAGGACCGCCAAACTGCTTTATTTTGCGGAAGATTTTATCAACGTTACAAGGATTTTCGCCAAAAATACGGCTTTTAAGCATTAAAGCATAAGTTTTGCTTGAAGCATCGCGCACCTCGCCAAAGCCGGAAATGCCTTGGTTGGTGTCGATTCTTAAAATAGTGCAACGTTTGGGTGCGCCATCAATATCAACAAAGCGCATATCAGTAATTTTAAGGTCAGTTGGGTTTGAACAGTAATTCATAAAAACTCTCCTTTTTGTTATTGTGTAAGGGACTTGGAAATTTTAAAGTTTAACAATATGATTATAGCAGATTAATTTTTGTAAGTCATCCTTTAAAATAATACAAATGGTTGACTTTTCGAAACAATATAGTTATAATTTACTTGTAATAGGGGGCGATAGTTGTGTTTTTCGAAAATGAAATCATTTCTTTTAATATTTTGGATGTTATTGAATTAAACCAAAAAAACATTCGTTTAAATAACAGCGGACGGAACTTTTGTGCCTTGTCCATTCGTTTAAATTCAGATGCCCTTTTAATAAGCGGACAAAAACAGTATAAAATGTCTGATAACAGCGTTTCCTTTGTGCCTGCCAACCTTGACTATGAACGTATTGCGGAAAATGATGAGCTCATAGTTGTTCATTTTGACCTTTCAAATTACTGCGAAAAGAAAATTGAGTGCTTTACTCCCCAAAACCCTGAAGAGCTAAAGCGGTTGTTTTTTGATATCCTGAAGTGCTGGAATAAAA
Organism: Clostridia bacterium; assembly: GCA_045648525.1. GTDB lineage: Bacteria > Bacillota > Clostridia > Christensenellales > QALW01 > UMGS1322. Next base: position 2,399 of record JAZROC010000137.1, on the reverse strand, counting down.
AAGGAACAGGCTATAAGTATGCCTGCTCATCAATTTTTTATGAAATTCTTAAAATATGCTATAAGGAAAACTTTAAAAAAGAGGCAAATAAATCAAAAATCAAGGCATCTTATGATTTTATGCTTGAAAATTTTAAAGACCCGCAGTTATCTATTAAAGAGGTTGCTGAAAAATCCTTTATCAGTGAGGTTTATTTCAGAAAACTGTTTAAAAAGGAATATGGTATTTCACCGCAAAAATACATTGTAAAATTGCGCATACAAAATGCTGTGGGGTTGATTTCAACGGGATATTATTCATTAAAAGAGGTTGCAATTTTATCAGGTTATACCGATTATAAGTATTTTTCCACCGAATTTAAAAAACAGACGGGTGTTTCACCGTCTGCATATGTGTATAATTATATTTGATTTTATTTTGTTCCCTTTATTATTGGCGAAAGATGCTTGTAAATCAAAAATGCAATTATGGAAATTACCGTATATTTCATAAAATTAAAGGGTGTGTTGAAAATTAACAGAGCCTCTAAAATGCTGTCAACTGTGGGTAAAAGTGCCTGATATGCCGAAACGATAACTTGCTCGGGCATAAAAAGCTTCATATAAACGGGGTAGGTTACAAAATAGTTTATGAAAATGCTTAAAACGGAAGTTGCAACTGCGCCCGTAAGGCAACCGATAAGCGCGCCCTTGCGGTTTTTCATTTTTTTGTAGATAAAGCCTGCAGGCACAACGAAGCAGATGCCCAAAAGCATATTTGAAAGCTCGCCTGCGCCTACGGTTGAAGTGTTTAAAAGGTGCAGAAGATTTTTTATCACGCACACCGCACCGCCCCATAAAGGTCCTGCCGCAAAGGAACATATAAGTGCAGGAAGCTCGGAAAAATCAAACTGAATAAAGCTTGGTATTAAAAATGGCAGAGGAAACTCTAAAAGCATCAGGATATATGCTACTGCAGAAAATAATGCTGTTACAACAAGTTTGCGAACGTTTTTCATAAAAAACACTCCTTAAAAATAAAAAAATCTCCCAAAAATTCGGGAGATGCCAAAAATACGTTTATTTACATATTTCTCTCATCCGGACTATAGCCAAGGGGGAGTAAAAATATAATGGTTTAAAATCTTATTGCACATTATATTTTTGCTTTTTGGCGTTCACCGTCGGTTGCGGAATTTCACCGCATCAGCAAATGCTCGTGGACTTTTACCACCGGTCAGGGATTTTCACCCTGCCCCGAAACAATTAAATTATATAATAAAATATTTTTCGTGTCAATATCAAAGTGAAGCGTAAGTGTAAAGTGAGCCTAAAATTATTAAAGGCTTGCTGTTTTTTTGCGCTTCCTCTTTTGCGGTTTTGTAAGCCTCTTCAACAGTTGCAAAGGGAATTGAGGAAACACCTTCGTTTTCTAAAATTTCCGCATATTCCTCTGCAGATAATGCACGGGGGTTGTCAGGTGTAATCGTAAAGGCTTTTTCGGCAATTTTTGACAGTTCTTTTCCGATGAATTTATAGTCCTTGTCCTTTAAAACACCGGTAAGAATATACACTTTTTCGTCAAAATAGTTTAAAACGCTTTCAACTGATGCGCATATGCCCTGCGGGTTGTGGGCACCGTCGAAAATAACTAAAGGAGTTTTCTGCAAAATTTCAAATCTGCCTATCCATTTTGCAGAAGAAAGACCCTTTAAAACTGAATTTTCGCATACGTTAAAGCCGTTTTTCTTTAAAATATCAACGGCGGTCAGTACGATGGATGCGTTTTCAGGCTGGTATTTGCCCAAAAGTGAAATATAAAGATTTTTTCTTTTATCAAAATCGAAAACAGTGCCCTTTAAGGTCATTTCTCTTATCTTTAAAAGGGAATAGTCAACTGTATAAAAAGGATTGTTTTTTGCCTGCTCTTTTATAACTTTTTCAGCAGAAGCATCCTTTCCACCGTATAAAACGGGCACGTTTTCTTTTATTATTCCTGCTTTTTCTTTGGCAATTTCTTCAACGGTATTGCCTAAAAATTGGGTGTGGTCAAGGGCGATTCCCGTTATAACCGATAAAACGGAGGTAGAAATTATATTGGTGGAATCAAGGCGACCGCCCATACCTGCTTCTAAAATAACCGCGTCGCAATTGTGTCTTTTAAAATAGACGAAGGCAATGGCAGTGATAAGTTCAAATTCCGTAGGCTTGTCGGTCATTTTATCGGCAAAAGGCTTTACGTATTCAGTAATTTCCGCAAGCTCGGTATCTGTTATCATTTCTCCCGAAACCTGCATACGCTCGTTAAAAATTTTAATGTATGGCGAAGTGAAAAGACCTGTTTTATAGCCTGCTTCCCTTAAAATGCTGTCAAGCATTGCACAGAACGAGCCTTTTCCGTTTGTGCCTGCAACGTGAATA
>JAZROC010000136.1:0-8702 GCA_045648525.1 Clostridia bacterium | reverse complement strand
AAACAGGGGCATTATCTACACTCTTTCAGGCAAGGGGTGTTACATAAGAAGCGATGCGCTGAAAAGTATAAGCGAAAAATTGGGCAAAAGCTTTGACGAATTTTTTATAAGCATTGAAAATTATCGTCACGCGGGCATCGAAAAAGAAAAGCTTATCAGTATAATTGAAAGAGTATATGGGGGAGAAGAGCAATGATTGAAATTAAAAATATAGTAAAAAAATTCGATAACACTACGGTACTTGACAACGTAAGCTGTAATATTCAAGAGGGCTCTGTTTACGGGTTGATTGGTGCAAACGGTGCAGGAAAATCTACTTTGTTAAGGCTTATTTCAGGTGTTTATAAGGCTGATTCAGGCAAGATTTTAATTGACGGTGAAAACGTTTATGAAAACCCGAAAGCAAAAAGCAAAATTATGTACGTTTCTGATGATTTGTACTTTTTAGGCGGAGCAAACCTTTTAAGAATGGCAAAGATGTACAGTGCTTATTTTGAAAACTTTTCTTTTGAACGTTTTAATAAACTTGTGGAATTTTTCAAGCTTAATCCCAAAAAGGCAATAGGTACTTTTTCAAAGGGAATGAAAAGGCAGGCGGCAATAATTCTGGCTTTAAGCACGATGCCTAAATATCTGCTTTTAGACGAAACCTTTGACGGTCTTGACCCCGTTATGCGCAACGCCGTTAAAAATCTTTTTATCGAAGAGGTGCTTGAGCGCAAAACAACCATTATTCTTACTTCACATTCCCTGCGCGAGCTTGAGGATACCTGCGACCAGCTTTCCCTTTTGCATAAAGGCGGAATCGTTTTCCAAAAAGACGTTGAGGACCTTAAAACTGATATGTTTAAGGTGCAGATTGCCTTTTCTGCGCCCTTTACAAAAGAGCTTTTTAAAGATTTTCAACTTTTCCAGTACACACAACACGGCAGTATTGCAACCTTCATTTTAAAGGGTGAAAAGGAAAGTGCAGTTGAAAAACTAAAAGAGCTTTCACCTGCGCTTATTGAAACCTTGCCCTTGACTCTTGAGGAAGTTTTCGTTTATGAAACAAGCGCGTTAGGATATAATTTTGATGAAATTCAGGAGGCGTAAAATGAGAATTTTCGGCGCTTTTGTGGAGGCAATGAAAAAACTTGCGGTTGCGGGCATTGTGTCGGCATCATTTCTGGCACTTGCATCTTTTTTAAGTTGCGTTATGGATGCCGCTGATTTAGGCATCGTTTTGTGCTATCTTATTCCGTACATTACCGTGCCTGCACTTGTAATATGTGCTTTCGGCTTCTTGTTCAAAAGAAAAAGTTGTGACGTCTTTTTTGCGTTGCCTCTAAAAAGAAATACGTTATACCTTGTAAATATTATTGCGGTAATTCTCTGGACGCTTTTATCTTACTTGTTACCATTTCTTATTGTGGGCTTAAACACAAGTTTTAACTACGTTATTTCAGAATATTGCGGATTATATTTAGGGCATCTTGCCACGTGTCTGTATATTCTTGGGGGCACCACCGTTGCAATATTTTTAACGGGCAGAATTTTTACTGCAATTATAAATTCCATAATTATTGCAGTTGTACCAAGGCTTGTTTATCTTATTCTGTGTAACGCAATTTTTAATAAACTTGAGTATCTTGTAAAAAATGCACCCGGTATGCCCGACCTTTCAGGTGATTCCTATTTAACAATGGGTTTTATTGAGGGCGAAACCATAAGTTATATGGTTGTGGGCTTGATTTTTCTTGCTCTTGGCTTTGTCATTTTTAATAAAAGAAAAAGCGAAACGGCAGAACAAAGTGCGCCTAACAAACTGCTGAAAATCACTTATTCTTCATTGCTTGCGTTCAGTGTTTCGTTAATTGCCATCGGTCATTATATAGACAGATACGGCTTTTTCTCCGTTAATGATTCAACTGCGTGGTTGCTTTACGGCATAAGTATTTTAATTCCCTTTGCCTACGATTTAATTACAACCCGTCGTTTCGATTTTAAAAATGCATTTGTTTCCCTTATGGTGCTTATAGTGCTTAACGTGCTTGCGTACCTATCCTTTTTTGCAGGATGCAGTTATTTTAAAAATCAGAAAATTGACGTTGCAGGCTATCAGATTATGAATCACAGCCAACAGGACGAAGTAAAACAGCGTGGTCACGAATATATTTACATATGGGCAAACTACTTTGATGACAGTTTTGCCTACAATCAGATTCTTGTAAACGATTACTTTTTAACCGACCCTGAATGTGTTGAACTTATAAGCACTCGTTTTAAAGAAATGCAGAAAAATAACGGCAAAAGCGAAGAGTGGGAAAATTCGTACACCGTTGTGCTTAAGGATAAATCGGGCAAAAAATATTATCGCCAGATAAATCTTGACTCTTTGGATATTAAAAAAATGTGGTACTATGCAACCAATTCCGATAAAGAGTTTATTGAAAAAACGGCAACCATTCCCGAACCAAAGGAAGTGAAAAAAGTTAATTGCTTTAGCGATGCTTCCTTTGACAAAAAACTTTACGAGATTTTTTATGAGGAAATGATGGCTCTTACACCTGAACAAAGAATTTCCCTGACATATACGGTTGATAACAACTGCAACATTTATATGTTGGAAAGTGAAAAAGAAATCTGCCGTTCAATTACCGTTGAGGGTGTAAAAAACGGCAAAAAATATCGTTCCATTTACGTTATCAACGATGCCCTTTGTCCCAAAGCCTTCGCTATGACAAAGGAAAGGATGTATAAAGAAAATAAGGTCAAAATAAACGAGTTCTTGAAAAAAAGTGAAAGCTTTGAAGAACTTATCGTTCAGCTTGAAGTTATGCCACAACCCAATAAGTATAAAAACGATAATTTAAAACCTTACAGAATAATTGCCGAAAAAACTGCAAGCTACAAAATAACCAAGAAAAATGAAAACATTGCCTGGTCAGTAACAGACGATGAGTTTGTGTCGGAATATTCCTACAACGAGCATAAAATGGAAAATGTGCAAGCGTTTTTTGATTGTATTACAAAAAATCTTAAGGATTATGAAAGTGGCAAAAGTTATAATGCAAAGGTGATTATACGATATAAAGAAAGCATTTACGATGCGTTCAGGTCAGTAAACTATGAATTTGATATGGACTATGATGAATTTAGAGAAATTTACAGTATTCTGTCAAGACAAATGGAGGGGTAAAGGTGAAAATATTTTCAAAAGGAATATTTAAAGAGGCATTAAGGCAAACTGCGCCATACAGTATATTGCTTACGGTGTTTTACTTAATAGTTTCACTAATAAATATACTTGAAACTTTATCTGTGCCCTCGCAAAGTGTGTTTGAATACGTAAGCATCGCATCTTACGTGCCCCACGTTTCAGCGGCGGTTTTTACCCTGATAGTTTTTAATTTCGTATTTGAAAGAAAATCGGGTGACTTTTTCGGTGCGGTTAACCAAAGCAAAAAGGTAAAGGTTGTATCCCTTTTTACTGCGGCAATTTTTCAGGCTTTCGTGCCCCTTGCTGTAGTTAGTGTTCTGGCTTCCGTTGCGCTGTTGATGCTTATTCCGCAAATGTTTTTTCTTGGCGAAATTTTTGGGTTTTTGCTTATAACCTTCGTTGGTTGCTTCGCTTTTGCGGCAAACACGTTTTTAGGCATTGTTGTAATGAACAGGTGGCTTTCGGGTTTTGTGATGGGTATGCTTTTTATGGCGTTACCTGCGTGGATTTTAGAATTGCTTTGTTCAAATGCAACGAAAATCGGCATAAAAATGATAGGTGTTATTGAAGCCGAAAACCCGTTCTTCACAATTATAAACCTTAATAATTTTTTGAATCTTAATTGCTTGCCCTATTGCATTTTTTCGGGCATAATAGCACTTTGGGTAGGATATCTCGTTTTTGTGAAAAAAGGCTACGAGGGTGCAGGCGGCAAAATAGAAAAAAATATTCAGATGCTTTTCAGTGCTATGTGCGCAACTTGCGTAGGGTTGATAAGTGTTTACGCTTTGTTTGAACAGACTCTTATGACCGTTATATATTTCTTTATGGCTTTCGTTGCGGTGGTAAGCGATATGCTCTGCTCAAGAACCGTCAAAACTATCGGCAGGGGACTGATTACCGCGTGCATCACAATGGGCGTAGTTTTCCTGCTGTCAAGCATCTGCGTTTTTGAGCAAAAACTTCTGACAAAAAGTTATATTGATATAAAAAACTTCAGCATAATGGCTGATTATACAGGTAATTCCGTTAAAGAATCTATCCCCAGAGAATTTCATTATCGGCTTTTTAAAACGCAAAAAGACACCAATCTTGAAAAAATAAAGATAAAAGATAAGGAAATTACTGAATTTTTAGAAAACATAATAAAAAATCAACCGTCCTCTTACGACGAGGGTGTTTACCGAAAACTTACCATTGACGTTACAACACCGTCAGGCGCAAAATATAACAATGTAAGTTTTTTGATTTTAAACAGCGATTGCGATAAACTGTATGATATGATTTATTCTGATGAAGAAATTCTTCAAAAAGCATACTGTATCGAAAAACCGTCTGCCAGAATACGTGTTGACGGCTTAAAATCCGACCTTACCGAAAAGGAACAGCAGGAAATCTACAAAAGTTTTTATAATGAATATAATAAACTGACGTTGGAAGAAAAAATCAATTTCCATAACTATGCGTTATCACAAAATTATATTTCACTTATCGTATATCGTCCTTGGGGCGATGACGTTCACCTTACCACCTATAAAATTACCAAGCAATTTATGCCCGAAACTTTTGAAAAAATAAGGGTGATTGGTGGGGTTGAGAATATAAGTCAAGTAGTATTCTATTAAGGGCAGAGCATCGACAACCCCTTACAACCATAACACCTGCGGTGTTATTTCCTGTGTTGCGTTCGCTTGAAAACTCAATCACTTACCTTTTTGTAAGCTCATTCGTTTTGCAAGCTTCGCGCCTTGGCTTGCAAGGGTTTCTCGAACTCTGCCGATATGCAGGAAAAATTTGTTTGTGTTAAAAAACAGATAAACCCTTACAACCATAACACCTATGGTGTTATTTCCTGTGTTGCGCAGGCTTAAAAAAACATTAACAAAAACAGCACTCTGCGAAAATGCAGGGTGCTGTTAAATTTTAGTGCTCTATTAAAACAGTTCTTTAAATTCTTATTTTTTGTTATCTTTAATGGCTTTTTTCAGTGCATCAAGGAACGTCGTGTTCATTACGGGGGAACCGTCGTTATTATATAACGGTGCACCGTCTTTTATTGTTAAAGTGGGGCAACACCACGCGCCCTCGTCGTGCTCATTCCAAGCATAGATAAGTGCGGTGTTGGGGATATTCTTTTCCTCGTCCTGCATTTTTATAAGCACTTCTGAAACGTGATTATAAAGCTCGTCAAAGGTTGGCTGAACGATGTATTTTCCCTCATAATTGCCTGCCCACGAAACAGGATTTTTAATGCGCGGACGTGAATCCCTGCCACAACTGATAAGCGGAACAACGTCAAGGTGTTCATAATACTGATATTTTTCGTCATTTTCACTAAAAACGTTGGCGGAATGATTTTTGTAAGGCTCAACGGTTTCGCGCTGAAGGCAAGCATATGCGCCCATTGCGTCAATGCCTTTGTTTGTAAAGCTGTTTATAATAAATGGCGAAACCTTGTGTGCCATACCAATGTAATAGGGCATTTCAACGATGTTTTTCTCTTTCATTGCATCTTCAAGTTTTTTGATGGCATCCATACTGAAATTAAAAGCATCGTAAAGATAAACCACAGGGCGATTATCGAATTTTAAATAACAATCGTCCGTCATTGCTTGGGCAAGGGAAGAATAGGTTTCATCATCCATAGCTGAAACACCAATTATAGCACACATTTTAATTTTGTCTTTATATGGTGAAAGCAGATGTTGTTGCCTTGCATACGCCATAGCCGAAGAGTTTTTATACCAGCAATATGCAAAATAATCAATGCCTGCATCGCTTGCAAGTTGTGCTTCAAAATCAAACTGCTCTTGAGTGGCTTTGTTAAAATGTATGTTGTTGTCTTTGTAAATGGAAAAGTATGGCGCATTTTCGGGGTATTCTGAAAGTGCCCTCGCAACTTGGTCAGAAACAAAACTGTCATTTGTGCCGGTAGTGTTATACGCGTCCCATCTGATTGCGCCTACCGTGGCATTTTTTTGCCTTTTTATCGGCTTTTTATCCTTTTTTTCAACTATCGTAGATGTGGCTTCTGCCTTTTCGATAATAAAATCTTTAACCATAATGTCGGGCAAATTATCAAATGAACCCCTTTGTACAAAGTATGCAATAAGCGAAACAAGCTTTGAGCCAACGGGAATTTCAAGTTTACAACTAACCTTATTCCAGTTCTTGTTGTTTGCTGATTTCTGCATACCAAAATGATAGGTGGTGTATTTAAGGTTAAGATATTCAACTGTCAGTTTAAAGGTTGCAACGATTGATACGTCATTGTCGCTGTCAGCCTTGATAAGTGCCGAAAAAGAATATGCATCGTGCTGACCTAAAAGCTCGTCAACTTTTACCGCAGGGGAGTCGTAGGATGCCTTGCGCTTTTTTGCAATTATAATATCATCGACAAACTGAAGTTCACAGTCATTTTCGCCATAAAGACAATTTTTCACCAATTTGTCGTTAAGAGCTTGGGTTACGTTCACAGTTAATACCCTCCTTTTTTCTAAAGTATTTTACCATACATAAGTTTTAAAAGCAAGGGGTTTACCAATAAGAAATTTCAAAAAAATCAATTTTGTGATTAATATTATATATCGAATTTTGCGCAGTATAAATGTTCAAATATTTTTCAGCTGTAAAATAAGCGTCGCGGTTGCCAAATGCTAATAAATCCGTATATGTACATTCTAATAATGACATACCGTCATCAAACGCAACAAGATAAAAAATTCTAAAAGCTGTTCAAATTCAGTAGAGTTAATTTCGTCAATGCGCGCTTCAATTATCATTCTGAATTGAAAGATTATGGATTTGAATTTTTTAGACATAGGGATGATTTTTAATTCTTTGACGTATTTTGGGTGTGCCTTTTGAAAAGCAAAAAAAGTGTCAAGAATTTTATTAAAAACTTTGTCGTATTCAATTTCATAACTATCATTATATTTCATTTCATACCTCTGGGTAAAATGCATTTTTAATATTATAACCTAATTCAGGTTAAAAAACAATACTCTGAAACAGATTATTTTATAATGAATACATAAAAGTTTCGGAGGATAATATGGTTTATCAGCGCGTGCGTGATTTAAGGGAAGATTCGGATATGAACCAAACAAAAGTTGCTGAATATCTTGGTATGTCACAAACAGGATATTCAAAATACGAAACGGGTGAAAACGATATTCCAACACAAATTTTAATTAAACTTGCAAAATTGTATAATACCAGCATTGATTATCTTCTTGGAGAAACAAACCAGAGGACAAGATATCCTGAAAAATAAGGCGGATGCTTTTTGCATCCGCCTTTAAAATTTAAAATTCAGGTTCGTAGCTTTGGGCAAAGGGCTCAAAAACTGCGCGCCTTATAACCATATCTTTAACTGCAAGTTTGGTGCAGTATGGTGAAAAACCAATGTAACCGCCTTCAATGTAATCAGGGTCAACAAGCTCTTCAACCAAAACACCGTCAGCGTATAAAAAGCTGTGACCTTTAATTATGCCCGTTACGATTTTTACTTCCTTGCCGGGAGTATATTTATATGCGCCCGTAAGTGCGCGAACCAGGTTTTCGGGGTTTCTTTCAATACCGCTTTTATCCTCCCACCAGCCGTTAAGACCAACAACGTAAGCATTGCCAAGAGTGTCGGTATCCTCATTCCAATGGGCGCAGAAAAGTGCGTTAACGTCGCGTGTTGCAGGCAGAACCGTTTTTGCGGTAAAAGAGAAAATAACGTCGCCTTCGTAATAGTCCTTTGAAAATAAAATTCCACCACAGTTGCCACGCTCTGCACCGATAAGCCAACCGTCCTCATATTTCCATTCACCGCGCTTAACCGTCCAGAAATTTTCCCAGTTTTCGTCAGGCTTGTAATCGAGCAAAACGGGGCAGTTTTCCAAAATAACTTTTTTATGTAATAAATGTAATTCCATAATAAAATCCTCCTTTATATAGTAAAAGTATAGCATAAATAAATTTTACGGTCAATAAAATCCTTGCTTATAAGTAAAGATAATGGTATAATTTTTTCAGGTGATAAAATGATAGAACTTATGAACTTAAAAATTCCCGTAACCTATACCGATAAGGAGGTTTACAACCTTATCCTGAAAAAGTTGCGGGTCGACAAAATTAAAAATTACAGATTTTTGAAAAAATCCGTTGACGCAAGAAAAAAGGACAACGTTTTTTATTCTGCCAACGTTGGTGTTAACGTGGAAAATGAAGAAAAAGTCCTTAAACGCGCCAATAATAAGGATGCACGAATTTATAAAATTCCTGAAAGAATTACCGTGCCCCAAGTGGAATTAAAAACTAATCCGCCCGTTGTGTGCGGTGCAGGTCCTGCAGGACTTTTCTGCGCGCTTTTTCTTGCAAAGGCAGGTCTTAAACCTATTTTAATTGAGCGCGGTGCAGATGCCGACACACGCAAAAAAGAAATCGAAAAGTTTTTTGAAAGGGGCAATTTAAACGTTCAGACCAACGTTCAGTTTGGTGAGGGCGGTGC
>JAZROC010000135.1:0-4715 GCA_045648525.1 Clostridia bacterium | reverse complement strand
ATTAAGCCTTCTAAATCATAAGGGAAAATAAAATTATCCATAAAAATTCCTCTTTTTTGTTTTTTTATATTTTAACATATCTAAAGAAAAAATAAAACAGTAATTTTAAACTTTTTATTGTCAAAAATAAACTGCCGAAATTTTTCGGGAGTTTTTGAACTATTTGCCTAAAACAACGTCAGGGTCAGCAAGATGCTGTTTAAGTCTTAATAAGTCTTTCTTATTGACTGCGCTATCGTAGAACACGTTAGCAGCTTCAAGGTCGATTGTATAAGTCGGGTCTGCCAAGTATTTGCGCATTGCAAGGTCGTCTTTCTTGTTAACGAAGGTATCAGAGTTAACGTCACCGTAGGTGAAGTCAACAATCGTAACACTACCATTTATAATAGCAAAATCAATATCGTTGAAATCAACGTCACAAATATCGCCGGGTCTGTATGAAACTGTTATATCGTATTTTTCGCCTGCAACGGCATTTTCGTTAACCGTAAACACAAGGATTGCAAGGGTACCGTTAAGATAATTATTGTTTTCAATGTCGTTTGAAGCATAGGAAAGAATATACGGTACGTTTGCAAGGTTACCCGCAGTTATTTCACTATCGTCAAAAATTTCACCGTTTTTGATTTCCGTTAAGGATAACTTCGTCTTGTCGTAAGTTACTCTTAAATCAGCACCCCAAATACCAGAATTGTTTTTTAAATCAACCTTTATCTCGACAGTTTCGCCTGCACGCGCTTCAATACTTTCAATTTCTACACAAGGCGCATTTTCAGGAATGGGAGTCGCGGTAGGTGTTACCGTCGGTGTTACTACCGGTGTAGGAGTAGGAGTAGGCGTTGCTGTAGGTGTTACTACCGGTGTAGGAGTAGGAGTAGTAGTAGGTGTAGGTGTAGGTGTGGGAGAAACGGTTTCTGTTGAAAGAGGTAATTCAGGTAACGTGTAAACGTTTTCAACAGAATAATTGGTGTTTTCTAACAAGGTGTATATGCGGTCATTAGTAGGTGCTTCCACAATTATTGACGTGTTTTCAGGAATGGGAGTTTCGGCTGAACCTAAAATATCAAGGCGAACAAAAAGGCTTGAAAGCATATATCTGCCGTAACCCAACGTAACTATATTGTCAGTAACAGGAATTGAAAAATCCACATCTTTTTTGTGCTTGGCGGGAATTGTTACGGGAGTGTCGTTGAAACCCCTCCATATAGTGCCGTTATATACCTGATAGGTGAGCATAAGATTAACGTCAAAATCATTGGGGTTATATACTGTGTAATCGCCCACTAATGTGCCACCCGATACGTTGTTTTCTGTAAAGACGTTGTCGTTTGATTTTACGTATACGTCAACGGTATTTATCGTATTAAGATTCGTGATTTTAATTCCACTTGGCTCGGAAATGGGCTCTTTTAATGGAAGGGAAGGCAGGGTATATATAGGTTGTGTGCCGTAGTTGGCATTTTTATTGAGTTTGAATATTGGGTCGCCATCCTTTGCCTCGATAATTAATGGCGTTATCTCAAGAACGGGTTGGCTTGTTGAGCCGATAAGGTCAACTCGTACAAAAAGTGATGAAATATCGTACTGTACACCGTTATACGTAATTTTATTATCGTTGACGGGAATTGAAAAATTAACCTTCGTTTTGCTGTTTGCGGGAACGATTATGGGTTCGTCGTTAAAACCTACCCAACGTGAACCGTCATAAAGTTGATAAGTAAGAAGAAATTTTATATCTACTGAGTTTATGTTGTATATGGTATAATCGCCCGTAATTTTACCGTCAACTACGTTGTCCTCAGAAAAAACACCAGAATTTGACTTTGCAAAAATATCTTTCGTGTTTATTTCATTTAGGTTATGTACTAATATTCCGTAGGATTCAGGCACTGTGCCGGGTGAACCGTCGGGAAGAGTATAGCAAATGCTTCTTATAACTTTTTTTGTTGAAGTGGGTGGTTGATGGATTATGTTACTTCCGTCTGCGGCTATATAAATGGAATCGCCCCATTCACCACTGCCGTCAAAGGTAAAATCGAAACGTACCATAAGCATATCTAAAGTAATGGCGGTATCGTTCTTCATAACAGTACCATTCACTATGTTTTCCACAGTGTAGGTAAGTGTTGTGCTTTCCCATGCGGGGATATCTGCGATTGTCGCTAACCCGCTTATCGGTAACCATTGTCCGCTTACGTAGCATTGTAGAGAAAACTGTACGTTTGCGGTTTTTTCGCTTAAATTGTAAATGGTGTAGGAAACGCTTTTTGTGCCGCTAAAATCTGAATCATACTTTAAAGCACCTGTTTTTGAGAGGAAATAATAGTTGGGGTCAGTATCAAGTTCCTCTGATACCTGAAGTTTGATGCCTGCAGGTATTTGCGTTTCTGCACTTGATACTATGGGCATAATGCCTATTACTGAAAGTATCATTGCAAGTGCAAGTGTTATGGATACAAGCTTTTTCATAATTTTTCTCTCCTTTTTCTGTTTTTTTGAAAAATAAAAAAGCGTCAACCGAAGCTGACGCATAAAACGCAAACTCCGATTGTCGCTCAACAAATCAAAAAAGGTATAGTAAACTATTGCCATTTCTGTGGAATTTGCATTTTTACAAATTCGTGAAATGACAACGAAAAATAAGCGTAAGTTAATAAACTACACCTTTTAACTTTATTGATTTGTTGAGCATAAATATTATAACATAAGTTTTTAGTAAATGTAAAGTAAAAAAAATAGCACCTGCAAAAAACAGGTGCTTAATAAGTTTTTTTGTAGATTATTTAAAGATTGTGCCAACCTTGGCGTTTTCAATGGTGCGTACAACTTCGAGAGCCTGCTCACTTGGAATGGGGTAGGGTTTGTTGTTTGCGTAGGCATCGTAGAAGTAATCCCAGATAACTGCGGTTTTATCGTAAGGACCGTAGGTGATGGTTTCTTCTTTCCACTGTAAAACTTCGCTGTTACCAAAGGCTGATGATGAGCCGGGAGTTGAGGGGTCAGCCTTAATATCCTGAAGCTCAACTTCGGGGTCAAGATACTTTAATTTGAACTCGTTGTTGCCACCGATTAAAGCACCCTTTGTGCCGTAAATAACGTATTCGGGGGTGGGGAGTGCGGCACCGCCTGAGATTTCCATATCAACAATGCGTCCGTTTACGCCCTTGAAAACAAGCTTGATATGGTCTTCAGCATCACCAACTGCGGCAACGCGCTTGATATCTGCAAACATTTCGGTATAAGCACCGCCACAGAACTGAATTGAATGGTCAACGATATGAGGACCCCAGTTAAGAAGCTGACCTCCGCCATACTCCATAATGGTCTGCCAGTCGTTTCTTCTCTGATATTCATTTCTTGTAAGCTTGATTTCGTAAACTTCGCCTAAAATGCCTGAATTGATGATTTCGTTTACTTTAATGAAACCTTCTTCAAAGCGACGGTTATGGCGAACGTAAATCTTGGGACCACCGGGTTGTGAACCTAATTTAATAAGTTCTTTAGCCTGCTCATAAGTTTCGCAGAAAGGCTTTTCAACTAAAACGCTTTTGCCTGCTTCAAGAGCCATTTTTGAGTGAATGTAATGGTCGCAGGAACGGGTTGCGATGTCAACGAGCTCAACTTCGGGGTCGTTGATAAGGTCTTCAATGTTAAGATAACCTTTGCAACCGAATTCGTCTTCGTATCTCTTTACACGGTCTTCGATAAGGTCACAAGCGGCAACAACCTTGAACTTTTCAGGACGATCCTTTAAACAGCAACGGTGAACGGACATACCGATTCTTCCTAAACCAACAACACCAACTTTAATGATTTTTGACATAAAATTTTCCTCCTTAATTTAAACCTAATGATTTAAGGTATTTATAGCTCTTTTCAAGGCATACGAAGGGGTCTTCGTCGTAGCAGTAATCCTGCTCAACCAAAAGATATTCTGTTCCTGCTTTTTCGGCAGAAGCGATTATTCTTTCAAAATTCATATTGCCGTGGCCTACGGGAGCCATTTTCTGGTCAGTTTTCTGCATAACAAGGTCTTTTAAGTGGATGCAGGGAACTCTGCCTGATAACTTTTCGAGCCAAGCGGCAGGGTCGCCACCGCCAACCTGAACCCAGTAAGTATCTAAAGTAAAGCCTAAAATATCAGGTGAGAAAGCGTTAACAATTTTATCAAGAACTAATTCACCGTCTACTTTTGAAAATTCGTAGTGATGGTTGTGGTACATCATATATGCGCCCTGATCCTTGATAGCCTTGGCAACGGGCACGAACTTTTCGATAAATTCATCAACCTTATCATAAGCGTGAGCACCGCCGGGCATTGAGCCTAAACCGATATATTTACAATCGTAAATCTTGTGGTCTGCAACGATTTTTTCGGCATCAAAGAAATATTCTGTATCGGGGTGAGTAATAACACATTCAAGACCTGCTTTTTTAAGCTCGTTTTTCATCCATTCAGGCTCATAAGGGCAAACGCCTGAAACCTGAACTGTGGTGTAGCCCATATCAGCAATGCGCTTGAGAGTTGTGCTTAAATCTTCAAGATTTTGTGTAGCATTTCGTACTGTGTACATTTGTGCGCCTAATTTCATAATAAATTATCCTTCTTTCTTTAAAAATATAATACGCTTTGGCGGAACGGTAAAGGTTGAAGAAACTTCAAGGCTTTGGCGATTCTGCCACTTGTCGCGCAGGGTGACTGTATAAGGGGTGCT
>JAZROC010000134.1:0-3412 GCA_045648525.1 Clostridia bacterium | reverse complement strand
CTTAAATAAAAAAATGAGAGTTCACAAAAAAGTGAACTCTTTTTTTACCTCTTTAACTTATATTCCCTTGGCGAAACACCTATGTATCTTTTAAACAGTTTTGTAAAATAGCAAATATCGGAAATATTTACCGTTTCCGCCGCTAACGATACGGTATAATCGTCATTTAACAGTAACTCTGCCGCGTGCTTTATGCGTAGATAATTCTTATATTCAATAGGCGCCATACCTTTGATTTTATGAAATTTCTGCCTGAACGCAGTTTGGCACATATTGCTCATTTTACTTAATTCCTGCACGGAAACGTCAGAAGTAAAATTATTTTCAAGAAAGTTTATGCCCACGTAAACAGAGCTTTCATCGGCATTTTGCTTTGCATTTTCACTTAAAACAGCTGATAAAATATCGAAAAAAACTGCTCTGAGTTTTATTTTGTATCCTGCTCCGCCTGAAGTATAGATATTATAAAACTTTTCAAAAGAATTTTTGATTACACCGTATTTATCAGTTGCGATGATAAAAATTTCATCATCAAGAAGCAACGTTTTATTATCCTTATCCTTTATCTGAAATTCAATGGAAATAAAGTCTATTTCATTAACGTCTATCCACGATGAAAAATAGGCAATATCATCAGGAAGATATACTAAATCACCCTTCGTTGCTTCAATGCGTTTTTCTTCACCTGATGTGTTAAAAAATACAAATTCAGTTTTGCCACCGGTAACCATAAAGAAGCGTGAATACACTCGCATACCTTTTTTACATTCAAAAGTTTTAAATATCTCCCTTTCCGCCGACTTTTTTACCGAAGAAAGACGCGTTACATTTATATCAGAATCATATATATCATTGTTAAACATTCTTATCCCGCCCTTTCGTATTGTGTTATATTATACAACTAAAATGTTAAATTGTCTATTGGCATAAAATAAAAAAAATGATAAAATAATAAAAAACAAAATGACGAGGTGTTTTTTATGAAAATCAGTATCGGTATCGTTGGATTTGGCGAGTTTTCAATCAGCTACCTTACTTTATGGTTAAAGCATCCCAACGTTTTTAAGGTCGTTGGTGCTGAAATGCTTGAAGAAAGACGTTTAAAAATCAAAGAAGAGTATGGCATTGAAATGTATGCTTCATATGACGAAATGCTTGAGAAAGAGCCCGATTTAACAGCCGTTGGTATTTTTACACAACGGCATATGCACGGTCCTATGGTTATTAAGGCATTAAAAATGGGTAAGCACGTATTTTCTGCCGTGCCTATGGGCATAACCGAAGAAGAAGTTTTTCAGATACTTGATATAGTTAAAGAAACACGTCTTACATATATGATGGCAGAAACCTGCTATTATTTCCCCTGCGCAGTGTGGTGCAGAGAGCAATATAAAAAAGGTCGTTTTGGCAAGTTTGTTTATGGTGAATCACAGTACTACCACGATATCGCAGATATGTTCCGCGCATTTGAATCAAACGGCAATGATTGGAAGCGCGTGGCAGGTATTCCGCCAATGTATTATTCAACGCACTCAATGTCAATGCTTTTTTCTGCTATTGACGACTATCCCGTTGACGTTACATGCTTTGGTTACGAGGATACCCAAGGCGACGGCATTTACGGTGAAGGTAACAACGATTGGGATAATCCATTTTCAAATGAAACTGCAATTTTGCATATGAAAAAAGGCGGTATTGCAAGAATAAACGAATTCCGTCGTTGCGGAAACGTTCGCCCCACCTCGTATATAACGGGACTTTACGGTGATACGGGTGCTTATGAGGGCAGTGGAAATCAGCATCTTTTTTCGCGAAACGATGCTTATAATAACCGCGAATTTACGTCAGAGGACGTTAGCAGTGAAATAAACACATTCAACTATGAAAACGAAAAAGAAAACCTTAAAAACGGTGAAGGTCGAATTAATTATAAATATATGACGGGCTTTTCAAAGTGTCACGATATTTCAAGATTGCCCAAAGAATATTTTGCGCCTGAAATTGTGGAAAGCACACACATTATGGGACATAACGGTTCTCACCCATTGCTCGTTGACGATTTTGTACGCGCAGTTACAAACGGTAAAATGGCTCCCGTTACACCCTGGATGGCGGCACACTACACCATTGCCGGTATTTATGCGCATAAATCCGCTGTAATGGGTGGAGTTACACTTAAGCTTCCTGAAATTGGTCAAATGCCTGATGATTTTGAAATTATTGATTACACCGAGGGTTACGGAAATGAAGATTAGCATTTGCATTGATATGATGTTTTCCTACGCTGATTTTTACGACAGATTTAATGAAGTAAAAAAATGCGGTTTTAACACTATAGAATTCTGGAAATGGTCAAACAAAAACATAGATAAAATTGCTTTAAAAAATATGGATATTTCAATATTTAATCTTGATTCCTTTGATGAAGCCCTTTCCTATGACCTTTCGCGCGGGATAATAAATTCAGGCAGGGTTGACGATTTTTTAAAAGCATTGAAAGAAAGTGCGCCAATATATAAAAAACTTAATGCAAAGGCAATGATAGTTTTAATTGGCGAAAATGCCCCGTATAACGAGGAAAATTGTCTTAAATGCTTAAATGCCGTTATTCCCTATTTAGAGGAAAACAACATTAATCTTATAATCGAGCCACTAAACGATATTGACAGAAAAAATTATTCTATGCCCTACGCTTCGCCCGCATTTTCGCTTATCAAGAAGTTAAATTCCAAAAAAGTAAAAATGTTATACGATATTTATCATCAGAATATGATGAATGATTTTAATATTGAAGAAATTAAGGAAAACATAGAATACATCGGACATTTTCACGTTGCCGATGCACCCGGCAGACACGAGCCGGGCACGGCAGAGGTTGATTACGTTGACATTATAAGCACCATAAATACTCTTAATTATGACGGATATATCGGTCTTGAGTATCGTGCGACGAAGCCTGATAATGAAACTTTAGGCTTTTTAAAGGAGATAAGAAATGTTTAAAGTATGTATTATTGGAGGCGGAATGATAGCCGAATCCGCACATATACCCGCATACAGAAATTTTAATGATTTTACTATTTCGGCAATTTGCGATAACAACGCAGAAAAAGTGGAAGATGCGGCAAAGCGCAATGAAATTCCGAATTTTTATACAAATGCCGAAAAAATGCTTGAAAAAGAAAAGCCTGACGTGGTTTCAGTTTGCGTGCCTAATTTTTTGCACAAGGAATTTTGCGCACTTGCGCTGAAGCACAATGCAAACGTGTTATGTGAAAAGCCTCTTGCTTTTACTGAAAGCGACGCAATAGAATTATTCAGTTTTGCTAAAAAACAAAATAAAATACTTATGGCTTGCCAGAGTATGCGTTTTACACCTGACAGACTTCTTGCCAAACGTCTTATAGACGAA
>JAZROC010000133.1:0-2700 GCA_045648525.1 Clostridia bacterium | reverse complement strand
CTTCAAACATCTCTCTGGGACCACGGGCAGCATTGCGCTTTGCCTGACGGCATTCACGACAACGGCCGGGTTCATTCTTGAGACCTTTTTCAGCATAGAATTCCTGCTCACCGGCGGTGAAAACAAATTCCTTGCCACAGTCTTTGCAAACCAAAGTCTTATCTTCGTACATGAAATTGTCCTCCTTTATTTGTTTAACTTTCAAGTAGGTTTGGAGAGTTCATCTAAAAAAGCAAGACTTTCCGGGTAAATCCTCAGCCATAAACACTTTATTCGTTAACAAAAGTATTATACAACATTCAAAAACCATTTGCAACACTTTTTTTTGAATTTTTGAAAGATTTTTCATATTTAATTAAAAAAATGTGCGATTACAGCAAGTTTTTGTGGAAATTTATGCGTTTTTCCAGTCCCGAATAGCGTTTTTGTGTGTCGAGATTGTTAACGGTGGTTTTCAGTGAGTGGTCATTGCCACACAAAACAACTAATTTTTTTGCGCGGGTTACGGCGGTGTAGAGCAAATTTCGCGTCATAATGCGCACGTTCATAAGGGGCAGGGGCATTACCACAACGGGAAATTCGCAACCCTGCGATTTGTGCACACTTATGGCATAGGCAAGGCTCAGCTCGTCAAGGTCATGAAAGGAGTAGACGGAAATTTTGTTATCGTCAAATTTTACGGTAAGCTCGGTAACGTCGATTTCCGTTATAATGCCAACGTCACCGTTAAAAACTCCCGTGCCTGAAACTGCGTTACCGTATTTATCAAGAAGCGTCCATTGGCGGTCGTAGTTGTTGCGGATTTGCATAACCTTGTCGCCTGCGCGGAAAATGTTTTCGCCAAAAACGTGCTCGCGCTTATTTTTTTCAGGCGGATTAAGTGCTTCCTGCAGGCATTTATTCAGATTATAAACACCGCACACACCTTTTTTTATGGGTGTAAGCACCTGAATATCGGAGAAAGGTGAGTAATTGTATGCTGACGGCAATCTTCTTTTAACAAGGTCGATAACCGTTGCCATAATGCTCTGCTCGCTTGTTTTTCTGTCAAGGAAAAAGTCTCCGCCTTTTGTGTTTACAACCGGCATTTCACCGTTATTTATTTTGTGGGCGTTGGTTATAATTGCGCTTTCCTTTGATTGACGGAAAATTTCGTTAAGCTTTACGCAGGGGAATTTTTGGCAGGAAATTATATCCTTTAACACGTTGCCTGCGCCAACTGACGGTAACTGGTCGGCATCGCCTACGAAAACTATTCTTGAATTATCCGAAAGGGCAAGAAGAAGTGCTTCAAGGAGGTAAATGTCCAGCATACTTGCTTCGTCAATTATAATTACGCCTTCAGGCAGGGTGTTATCCTTGTTACGATTAAAATGGAAGTAGCCTTCCTCATTTTTTGAATATTCTAAAAGGCGATGAATGGTTTTTGCGTCCTCGCCTGTGGCTTCGCTCATTCGTTTGGCGGCTCTGCCCGTAGGTGCGCAAAGCATAATCTCCATACCGCGCTTTCTGAAAAGATGCAAAACGCAGTCAAGAGTAGTGGTTTTGCCTGTGCCGGGACCACCTGTTATAATTGAAACTCCGCTATTTACCGCGCTTTTTACCGCAAGACGTTGGTTTTCGGCAAGGCTCAAATTCTTGTCCTTTTCGTAGCGGGAAATTTCTTTTTCAATATTTTTGTCAGGCTCACCTTTAAAACGTTTTTGCAAAAGTAAAAGAATTATGGAGGAAAGCTCCTCGGCATTATAAAGGGAATTAAGATAAATACTGTCACTTTCGCCGTTTTCACCCGTCAAAACGCGCAGGACACCTTCGTAATTAAGGGCGGTAAGTTTTTCCTCAATAAGAGCTTTGTCAATGCCCAGTAAAAGCGAGGTTCTTTCAATTAAAACGTCCTTGGGCAAATAGGTGTGACCGTCGTTTGATGCTTCGCGAAGCACGTATTTTATGCCTGCGGTAATGCGGAAATCACTTTTTTTGTCAAGCCCCATACTTGAGGCAATATTGTCCGCAGAAATGAAGCCGATGCCGTCTATATCGGAAATAAGACGATAGGGGTTTTCCTGAAGAAGTTCAACGGTGTTGTCACCGTACTGTGCGTAAATTTTAAGGGCGGTTTTGGGGGAAATATCGTATTTCTGCAAAAACATAACTGTTCTTTGCGCGCCCAGAAGCTCGGTAAAGGATTCGTGAATGGTTTTGGCTTTTGCTTCACCGATGCCTGAAATAAGCATAAGTTTGTGAGGTTCTTTTTCGATTATATTTAAGGCTTCTTTGCCAAAATAATCAACTATGTCGCGGGCGGTTTTCGCGCCAACGCCTTTAATTATGCCTGATGAAAGGTAGGCTTCAACCTCGTCAATGGTTTCGGGCGTAACCATTTCGTATGATGAGGCTTTAAACTGTGTGCCATAGTTTTCGTGCTCCACAAACAGACCGAAAACGTTTATAAAATCACCTTCCCTGATTAGCGGGAAGGTGCCTGTAACCGTTTCATAACTGTTTTCAGTTGAAAGTACAAAAACCGTGTAGCCGTTTTCGTCGTTGCGGTAGATGATACCGTCAACGGTGCCTTTTAAAGAAATCATACCGGCAACCAAGAGGGCAGATGCATAAACACGCTTGAGAAGGTAAGCATTATAAGCGTTGCGACGATACTGCCTAAACAGATTGCGGGAAATGCGTATTTAAAGCGGATAT
>JAZROC010000132.1:0-3661 GCA_045648525.1 Clostridia bacterium | reverse complement strand
TGAATCGTAAATGATGGTTCATCCCACGAGCGAACACGATTACGCGACATATAGATTGAAGAAAATCCGCCTATCATATATTCATGATTAAGCACTTTACAGCCTTTGCCATTCGTTTTATTGGCTTTTTGTGCCGGAATTGCTGTTTCTTTTAAGTCCCAAATTGCATCACGCAAAGTATATTTTGCTTTCTTTGGTTCAGGAAACACAAATTGCATATTTAAATCTTTACGCATACCTACATAGAAAACTCTCTTTCTATCCTGTGGAACACCATAATCTACAGCATTCACAAGTGTTACAGAAACAGAATATCCTGCATCTTCAAAACTTTTAATAATGCCTTTCACTGCTTCTCGATGTATATCTGCAAGCATTCCTGAAACATTTTCTGCTACAAAAAACATAGGTTGTTTATCTTTTAAAATTCGAATATACTCATAGAATAATTTTCCGCGTTCATCATTTATGCCACGCAACGCACCTGCTTCACTCCAACTTTGACAAGGAGGTCCCCCAATAATTCCGTCGCACTCAGGAATTTCGTTGGATGTGATATGACGAATATCTCTTTTATCTAATGGTGCAGTATGATTTTTTTCATACGTCGCCCATATTGTTTTATCAAATTCATTCGCAAAAACAATTTCAAACCCGGCTTTTTCAAAGCCTAAGTCCATGCCTCCTGCGCCAGAAAACAAACTAACTACTTTCATCTTTACCTCGAAAATGTAATAACTACAACCTTTTTAATATTCGCTGGATTATTTGGATCTTTTACTTCTTTAAATTTTATGTTTATTCCTGATTCACTTTCTATCATTACTCTATCAGCCTTTGGAAAAGACATATATTTTTCTGTTCCAATAATCGCGAGAAAATTAAACTCTTTTGTATCATCAAACTGATAAACGTATCTAAATACGCGAAAAGGATTTTCAATATGCCACATTCCACGCAATCTTAAATACGTAATTCCTAAAGGATCTACACGATTTACTCTGCCAATTTCATTAGTATCTGAAAACTCTACATCTGGAATTTCAAGAACTCCTTTTTTTATTTTTGTACGTATTCTTTCATATATTTCTCGACTAGCAGCATACTCTTCACCATACACAAAACAAAGTTGTTTTATTTTTTCTGCTTTAACTACACCCACTGCAAAAATCAGATCTTTTTCTTTCCAATTACCGTTATCACAATTTTTGCAATTATTAGTAAGCATGTTGCTATCACGATAAATTTTTGCCTTAGGATACGAACTATTTAATGCTAATGCAGAAGCAATTGATTCTATCTTTTTAACTTCAATCGCATCACCACCACGTAATATAGCATCAGGTGGATTGTTTTGATTTCCAAGATATGCAAAGGTTTCTGAATGTGCTTTTATCGCATCAACTTCATCGAATCCATAAGAATTTGCAAAAGAATCTTTAATAAAATGTTCTAATGCATCCCCCATATTATTTGCTCTGTTTTTTGCATAATAATGACTTCCTGTATTGTAAATTTGACATTTGTAAATATTGTATATTGCTTGAATAATGTTACTCATTGCCTATTTCTCCTTCACTTCTATTATCTTTTCTTATATCTATTCTTAAACTCTTACGCTAAAATTCCGCCGTCGACTTATAACGGTAAATGACCGAGGCTTTATATTGCTTTTGAACCGCAGTTTCAAGAGTTTTTTGTGCTCTTACGCCAAAATACCTCCATCTAATCTGATTGTTTCCCCCGTAATATAATCGCCCTTTTCTGCTAAAAAAAGGCAAAGGTCGGCAACCTCTTGGGGTTTTCCGAAACGGTTTAAGGGAATTTCCTCCAAAAGAGAATCTTTCTCCTCATCTGATAAATGTTCGTTCATTTTCGATTCAATAACACCGGGGCAGATGCAGTTTACGTTTATATTGGAATATTCCTTGGCAAGAGCCTTGGTAAAGCCGATAACGCCTGCCTTTGCCGCTGAATAGGCAACCTCGCAGGAAGCACCCGAAATTCCCCAGATACTTGAAATATTTATAATTTTTCCGCCTGAATACATCATATCCTTTAAAGCGCATTTTGTGGTGTTGAACACGCCCGTAAGGTCGGTATCAATAACCTCCTGCCATTCTTCAACGGAAGTATCTGCAATCATCTTAATTAACTGAACGCCTGCATTATTAATTAAAACGTCGATTTTCCCGAACTTACTGCGAGCAACCTCAAACATATTTTCAACTGAAGAAAAATTGCCCACGTCGCATTTAACCTTTATGCCGTCCACAATTTTCAGTAATTCGTCGGCTTTTTCCTCATTTTTATTATACTGAACAACAACGTTCCAGCCCTTGAAAGCCTTAACGATTGCCTGACCGATATCGCCTGTTGCGCCTGTGATTAAAACGGTTTTCATTTTATTAACTCCCTTATAACGTATGATGCCATCAACAGCCCTGCAACGGAGGGCACGAAGGAAATGCTTGCAGGCACGCCCTCACACTTTTTTGGTTCTTCCTTTGAATAAACGCAGGGCAGACTAAAAATGCCCTCTTTTTTCAAAAGAGTCCTGACCTTTCGCGCCAAAGGACAATAAGAAGTATCTTTAATATCGGCAATTTCAAGTTTTTCGGGACAGATTTTGTTACCCGTGCCCAATGCCGAAATAATTTTTACGTTTTTCTCTTTTGCGCACTTTATCAAATGAATTTTTGAATTTACCGAATCAATGCAATCGACGATAAAATCAAACTGTTCAAAATCAATTTCCGTGTTTTCGTCAAAGAAAATCGGCAACGGGGAAACCTCTGCATCAGAGTTGATATCAAGTATTCGCTCTTTAATGACGTCGGTTTTCAGCCTGCCCACAGTGGAATTTAACGCAATTATCTGTCTGTTTATATTGCTTTTTGAAACGCAATCGTTATCAACCACGGTGATTTTTGAAATTCCCGCCCGCACAAGTGCTTCAACGGCATATCCGCCTACACCGCCTACACCGAAAACGATAACGCTGGCATTTTTCAGTTTTTCCATATTATCTTTGCCGATAAGTTTTTCAGTCCGCGTAAACACAACAGTACCCCAAAATAATTTTTTTATATTATAACATATATTTGATATAATATAAAGCATTTTTTCACTTAAAATTCATACAAAACCGACGATTATGTGTTATAATACCTGCCGAGGTGTAAAAATATGTTATTACTTAAAAATATCAAAAAAAGTTACGTTGCAGGCAACAGTGCCGTCAATGCCCTTGACGGAGTTTCCCTTGCCTTCAGAAAAAACGAGTTCGTTGCCATTTTAGGTCCTTCGGGAAGCGGTAAGACGACGCTTTTAAACATTGTCGGCGGTCTTGACCAATATACTTCAGGCGACCTTGTAATAAACGGCAAATCAACAAAAAAATTCAAAGATGCCGACTGGGACACTTACCGCAACCATTCCGTTGGCTTTGTTTTCCAGAGTTATAACCTCATTCCCCACCAAAGCGTTCTGGCAAACGTTGAACTTGCCCTTACGTTAACGGGCGTTTCAAAAAAGGTGCGCAGGGAAAAGGCACGTCAGGCATTGATAAAAGTAGGTCTTGGCGACCAGCTTAACAAAAAGCCTAACCAGATGTCAGGCGGACAAATGCAACGCGTTGCCATGGCCCGCGCGTTAGTAA
>JAZROC010000131.1:0-4209 GCA_045648525.1 Clostridia bacterium | reverse complement strand
GCTTGTGCCTGATTTCTACGATGAAAACTACTTCTTTGCAGAGACAAAAGATCAGGCTTACACCTGCGCAACTATCGGTAACGATACTTACGTTATCTACCTTCCCACAGAAAACCTTGCTTCAGGTATGGTTTGCAATATGGATGGCAACGCAACCTACAATGCAATGTGGTTTAATCCAAGAACCGGCGAATACGTTTCCATTGACCAGAACTTAAAGGCAAACGCAACTGACCCCAAGGGTCAGCCCGGATATATGCTTCCCCAGAAGCCTAATAACGATGCTATGGACTGGGTAGTGTTACTTGTAAAAAATAAATAACTAAAAAAACTGTCTCAATTTCGAGACAGTTTTTTCTCTTTTATTTTAGTGATTACAAGTATTAAAATCGGCACGATAAACAAGAATATCAGATTTAAGGGAATAAATATTTTTTCCGACAAAACTTCAAGTTCATAATTGGTTCTTCCCATAAACGACACGAGAGTTACGCACAGAATAAAGAAAGGAAACAATAATTCTTTTGTATCTCTGCTTCTTGTAATTGAACCCATGATTTTTATGGTTGAAGCACCAATAAACGATATAAGAACAAAATCGGATAAAATCCAAAGAGTTATCACGAATGCTTCAATATGCTGTAAAAATTCGCCCAATGAAATTTGCTTTACAACCGCAAAGAAAGGATATGGAAGTTTTTCAATAATATTAGGTCCTAACGTACCGATAACGGTAACAAACATCCATACGGTAAACAACGTAACGGCTATAGTTCCCATTATTGCTTGCTTTTTAAAATTTTCCCTTTCATTAATTTCGTCAAGGAAAAATAAAACGAAAGTTATATAGCCGAAACTTGCAACGTTAAAAACTGCAACGTGAGTAAGGCTTTTCCAATCGTATATAGGCACAAGCACCTTTGCTTGTACGTCAGGTGTCAGGAACGCAAGCAAAATAACCGATACTGCAACAATGGTAGGCAAAAGAAATTCGTTCATTCTTGCAATTACCGATATGCCGTTTTTAAGGGCATATATGCAGATGAAAACAAGAATTATTATAAAAATATCCATACCGATTTCAGTATATATTGTGCTTGCAACCCTTTGGGCATAATAGCGCATTTGTACGCTTGTCAGTAAAGTTCCCCACACAACGTAAATAACGGCTATTATTTTGCTTATAGTCACACCGAAAGAGTATTCAAGATGCTGATAAAAATTTCTGTTTCGCTTTATCAGTGCCCACAAAACAAAAATAAACAGAATCATAAACACCCCCGAAAAAGCAGGTGCTATCCAGCTTGATTGGTCTCCGCTGCCCGACACAAAGGCCGAAAACAACCTGACTGCAGGCGAAAAAACCATACCAACAATTATCATAAGTGCCTGTCGCATTGATATTTTTTTCATTATATCCACCTCTTTAAAAGGTCTGCCAAGGACGGCTCATATATAAGATTTATCAGACCTGCCAATATGGTTATTATGGTCAGTACCACGTATAAAAGCTTGTTTTTTACATTTTTTAATATGAAAAATTTATAAAGCGCATATAAAAAAGCAATTATAAAAAGATATTTCAATTAATCGCCCCCTTGTTTTACAGGCTTGCCTGACGTTTTTGACGGGTCAAGTTTTGATTCCACAAAAATTTCATAAGTGATTTTGCAGAAAGTTTCGCCCCACGAGCCGATATATTGCTCTGCAGTTTTAGGCGAAACGTTATGAAAAGTATCGCCGAAAGTAGCAACGTCACAATTTCTTTCTTTTAAATATTCCAGAGTTTTTTCAGTTATTTTTTCGATTTCGCTATTTTGAAAATCTATTATCTTTTGCACAAGTTTCTGGTCGAATTTTTCAATAGTGGCATCAGCCTGCAGGACTTCCGTCTGAAAATCAATATTAATTTTAAAAATACCGTCTTTCAATTTGATTTTTGATTTAAAATCAGCAACCTTGAGCGTAATGGTTTTATCTTCAATTTCCCCTACAAGCACAAGATTTTCAACGTCGCCATTTAAAAAATTGATGCCTAATGAAGTTTCTTCATCGCAAAAATCAAGCAGACAATCCTTTTTAAAAACGCAGTAGCCATCAATATAAAACTCGCCCTGCTCCTTGCCTGAAACCATATAAGGCAGATATGGCGAGCGAAAAGGGTCCTCAAGCATTTCAACAAGTTGAGATAACTCAACCTGTCCTGACGATGACGTACTGTAGTTTGATTCAAGTAATTTTGTTATTTTATCGGAAATATGATTCTCCGCACCACTGCCGCCTTCAATAATTTTGGAAGCCTCCTGACCTTTAACTACAATAACGGGAATATCAAACCTTAATTCGTCAGATCGGACAAGGTAATCGACGGTGTCTATTATCCCTTCTTTTGCCATATTTTCGCCCAGTAAAACGCAACTTATCTGCCCGAAAAACATTTTTTTATCAGTTGCTTCTTCTAATTTATTAAAACCTTGGGACAGAGTTTCGCATTGAACGGAAACGTAGTCCTTACTTGTGTTCTTCTCTTTATCCTTTGGTTTTGGCAATTGTATGCCTGCAGTAACTGAAAATCCGTTTTCGCTTTTATCAATGGAAATTATTTTTACAAAGGCTATTTCGTCGATTTGTTCGCTTTCCTTACACGAACAGAATATTAAAGGGAGTAACAGTAAAACTAAAAGTTTTTTCATTGTGACCTCCTTTTATTTTTCACCTTTAATTCAGTGGGACGCTCTTTATTGAGCATATCAGGCACTACTACGAGCGAATCTTTAAATCTGATTTTTTTAACCCCTGCAAAAGGCGCAAGGTAAGGAACTCCGAAACTTTCAAGGGACGCAAGGTGAGCAAGCAGAACAATGCCGCCTGCAACAACACCAAACAAGCCTAATGCACCGCCTGCAACGGTTATTATTATACGCCATAATCTTAAGCCGTTAGAAAATTCCTGATTAGGCATTGCGAAAGAGGAAATTGCCGATACTGCAACGATAATAAGTGCCGCAGGAGAAACAAGATCTGCCGTAATGGCGGCTTCACCTACAACAAGCGCGCCTACAATAGACACAGCCTGACCTGAACTTTGAGGCATATGCAAGCCTGCTTCAATTAAAACTTCAAACAAAGCGAGCATTGCAAGAACTTCAAACACTACGGGAAACGGCACACCTAACTTGGCTTCAGCAATGGACAGCGCCAGTTTCGAGGGCAACATTTCATAATGAAAAGTTGTAAGTGCCACGTAACCACCGGGCAAAAGCACTTCAACAAATAATAGGCAATACCTTAAAAGGCGGACTATTGATGCAAAAATAAAATTACCCGAATAATCTTCAGGCGTTGACATAAACTGTGAAATGGTCGCAGGCAGAATATAGCCTATAGGCAAGCCGTCAACCAATATTACGCATCTGCCGTTCAAAAGACTTCTTGCAACTTTATCAGGTCTTTCCGTAATTATTGATTGCGGAAAAAAAGAGTAAAGACTGCTTCTTAAATATTGTTCAATGGTTCCCGGTGTAATGATGCCGTCGTTTTTTATTCTTTTCAGTTTTTCTTTTATTTCTTCAATAAGCTTTTTATTTGCTATGTTTTTCATATAAATGACGGCAACGGCGGTGTTTGCCTGTTTGCCTATTATTGATTGCTCAATTCTTAAGTTTTCACTTACTATTTTTTTGCGCAGAAGTGACGTATTAACACGCAATTCTTCAACGAAGCAATCTTTTGATGCCTTGACGGCACTTTCTTCGCTTGGTTGCTCAACCGAACGTTTCTCTGTCTTTCTTACGTCAAAAAGATATGCTTCATCTTTATATACTATCGCTGCTTTGCCACGTATTATGGCTTGTATGACTTCGGTTTTGTCATTTGCTTCAATACAATCGCAAAAAGATATTACTCCCGTTGAGACTGCCTCGCGTATATCATCAACGTACCTTAATTTTTCAACCACGAAGCGCGACAGCGATGCGCTGTCTATCATACCATCAATATAAAAAACGCCAAGAATATTGCCGTTTACCTTTAAAAATCGCTTTTTAAAATCGGCATTGCCACTGAAAACGTCTAATATATCATCTATTTTTATCGGCTGATTTCCATACATATTTTTCACCTATTTTAATAAATTTCCATAAATTATTTTTCATTAAAATTATAAAAATATACTTGTTGACCTTAAACTTTTTAATTGGTATAATATTG
>JAZROC010000130.1:0-1563 GCA_045648525.1 Clostridia bacterium | reverse complement strand
ATATCATCACGCAGTATGCGTGTATATCATCAACACGGCAAAGCCACGTTGTATCTCATCACACCAAAGGTGTGATGAAAACTTTTGCAATGATGATATACAATGCTTTACATTGATTTTTCACCGCTTTTATGCTATAATACACCCAAGGAGATGATTTTATGAGTTTGTTTGATTTAATTTTGTCTGAAGCAAAGAAAAATGAAGAAAAATTGATTGCACTTCGTCGCGAACTTCACAAAAAGCCTGAAATAGGCGGAAATTTACCTGAAACACGAAAAATCGTATGTGATTATCTTGATAAAATAGGTGTTCCATATACTCTCAATACTGATGATGACGGTCTTATTGCGGAAATTAAAGGCAATGGTGAAGGCAAGTGTATAGCATTCCGTGCCGATATGGACGGTCTGCATATTGATGAAGGCATTGATACAACCTTTAAATCTCAAATTTCGGGGCAAATGCACGGGTGCGGTCATGATGCCCATACAGCAATGCTTCTTCTTGCGGCAGAAATAATCAACAAACAAAAATCAAAAATTAATGGTACCGTCCGTTTTTTGTTTCAATCAGGTGAAGAAACGGGTACAGGTGCTAAAAAAATGCTTGAAAACAAGGCTCTTGACAAGGTAGATGCTATTTTTGCTTTGCACGTGGGAAATTTAGCAGGTGACGAGCATAGAGCAGGAGATATTATCGTGTTGCCCGATGCCGTAAGTGCGGGCAAAAACAAATTTTCCATAACCGTTATAGGCAAAGGAGGACATTCTGCCTTTCCTCATAAGGCAATAGACCCAATAATTGTAGGTGCTAAAATAGTCACCCGTTGTCGCGAAATGATGAAAGAATATAAAAATTCCGTTCTCACTTTCGCCACCTTTAACGCAGGAATTGACCATAACACAATTCCCGAACGTGCAGTATTAAAAGGAAGCATAAGAGTTCAGGATAAAACTTTACGCGAGGAAATCAGCAATAAACTTGAAGAAATAGCTCAAAAAGCTGCCGAAGAATTTTCAGCAAAGTGCGAAATCGAAATTAAACGAGGTTCACAAACTGTTATGAATGACCCGAATCTTGCTTCTTTCGTTGCAAAAACATGCAGTGACCTTTTAGGTGAAGACCGTGTTAAAACAACACTTCCACGGGCGCTTATGGGGTCAGACGATTTTGCTAATTATGCTTCGCTTATTCCTGCAGTTTATTTCTTTCTCCACACTAATAACGAAGAAAAAGGCATTGTTCAGCCAAATCACAACCCAAATTTCGATATTGACGAATCGGTGCTGTGGGAAGGCGTAGCCGCTTACGTTGCCATTGCTCTAAATTTTTTATAAGAGAGTATATGAATATCGTTGACTTAAACAAGGACGTTGAAAAATATCTTTTAAGTTTATAGGGCACAATCGTTTTTTTACGGCTTGTTCCCTCTCACTACCTCCTTACATAGAACAAAAAAGTACCTGCTGATGCAAGTACTTTTTTAGTGGTGCCGGTGGTGGGACACAGTCGCTTACGCGCCTTACCTGCTCGTCGACCGCTCCGTCTGCTTTGCAGTAC
>JAZROC010000129.1:0-3924 GCA_045648525.1 Clostridia bacterium | reverse complement strand
GTTTTACGGTTAGTCCAGTATAAGTAACCGCGATTTTCTGCGGCACGCTTCAGGCGGTATGGAAATTCAAGAAAATGGTCACCTTCAATATACTTGTGAAGAGAAAGCTCTGTGTATCCAAGCTGTGCCATTGTAAGAGTTTTGTTAGAACCGTCTTTATACTCAATTGAAACGCGGTCGCTGGTGAAACTTACTTGCCACAGAGGTCCTTTTTCCTGAGCAATGGAAAAAACGGTGGATATTAATTCTTCCTGATTGGGATTGGGATGCTTATCAAGATGCTTGTATTTTCTAAGTAATGCTTGTTGTTCATTGGCTTTGATTTCTTCAGGTGTTGGTTCCTTTTTGCCTGAAAAAAATAATTTAACTACTGCAAAAAGGGCAATAATTGCTAAAACAATTTCCATAAAAATTCTCCCGTAGAATTAGTATTTATTTAATTATAACATTATAAAAAGACACCGTCAAGTTGAAAAAGGTCTTTATGTAAAGACGCAAAAAATTTAAAAAAGCAGTTGACAATAAAAAAACGCGGTGATATAACACGTTCAACAACTGAAAAGGTTGTTACTGCGAGGTAGCAACGAACTTGTGTGGTACCACAGGATTGTTATTTTCTCGTCCTCTGTATTCTTTATCGGAGTGCGGGGGGCGATTTTTTATAGAGCACTTATAACAAAAAAGTTTCAATATTTGCAAAATTGAACAAAAAACAAACGTTTTTTTATGAGGAAAAGTTCAAAAAATAATTTTAAAATAAAAAAATGAACAAAAAATACTTGACAATGGAATAAAATGCGTATATAATGAAATTGTTTTTAAGAGAAATTGAACTGATTGACGAAGTATGCAAATGTTCATTAACTTAAAAATACAAATAAAAATTGAATGGAGATTGTACGAAAAATGAAAAAAATAGTTTCACTTGTTCTTGCTCTTATGTTGTGTTTTTCAATTTTAAGCGGATGTGCTGACGCACAGGACAAAAAAGTAGTTATTTATTCTTGCGCTGTTTCTGCTCGTATTGCAGAAATGACAGAAGTGCTCAAGGCAAAATTCCCTGAATACACTTTTGTTATTGAGTATCAGTCAACCAGCAAACTTGGTTCAAAACTTCTTGCTGAGGGAACCAGCACCGATTGTGATATTATTCACGACCTTTCATATTTAACTCTTGATTCTCTTGATGAAGAAGGCTTACTTGCTGATTTATCAGGATATGATACGTCTGTTTATGTAGACGGCATCACACCCAAGAAAACTTATCTTCCCGAAGTTCGCACAGGCGGTGCAATTATCATCAACACAAAGGTATTGACAGAAAAGAATCTTCCTAAACCCGCAAATTACGAAGACCTTCTTAAACCTGAATATAAAGGTCTTATTTCAATGCCTGACCCCAAATCATCAGGAACAGGCTATATGTTCTTTAAGAGCCTTGTAAATGCATGGGGTGAAGAAAAGGCTGTTACTTATTTTGAAAAACTTGCTGAAAACATTCTTCAGTTTACAGAAAGCGGAAGCGGTCCCGTAAACGCATTGGTACAGGAAGAAGTTGCTATCGCACTTGGTATGATAACCAACGCTGCAACACAGATGACCGACCATAATGCACCTCTTGAAATTCTTGTGTTTGAAGAAGGTGCACCTTTCTCAACATACGGTCAGGCTATCGTAAACGGTAAAGAAACAAATCCTGCTGTAAAAGAAGTTTTTGATTTTATCGTAAACGAATACAACTATCAGACTTGTGAAAAGTGGGCACCTGAAAAGATTTATAAAGATAAGGATTTTGAGGCACCTAACTTCCCCAAAAATGTTACATACAGCGATATGACAAACGATACTGCTGCAGAAAAGGAACGTTTGCTTAAAGTTTGGCCCATTGCATAATTATATAAGTTTATTACGTGCAAGGTAAACAATTGTTTGCCTTGCATAAACTCGTTTAATAAGGAAGAATTTTTATGGAAAATAACACAAAAAACGTATTGGAAGTGCGCAATCTTACCCACTATTTTGATTCAAAAAAGGCTCTTAATAACGTTTCTTTTGACGTGCATGATGGTGAGTTTTTGGCAATTTTAGGACCTTCAGGTTGCGGTAAAACAACAATTCTGCGTACGCTTATCGGTTTACTTAAGACGGATGAAGGTACTATCATTATGGATGGTAAAGATATTACAAATGCACCTTCATCAGAAAGAAATATGGGAATAGTTTTCCAGAATTATGCTCTTTTTGAAAATATGACCGTACTTAAAAACGTACAGTACGCACTTAAGTTGAATAAGGAAACCCGCGCAACGTCAAAACAGGTTGCAATGGAAATGCTTGAGAATATGGGGCTTTCCGAACATGCAAATAAAAAACCCTGTATGCTTTCGGGCGGTCAGCAGCAACGCGTTGCTATTGCAAGAACCCTTGTGCTTCGTCCCAGAGTTATTTTGTTTGACGAACCTATGAGTGCTCTTGACGTTGAAACAAGGCTTTCTTTACGTGCCGAAATTAAACGCATACAGAAGAAGTACGGAACAACGATGATTTATATTACTCACGATCAGGAAGAAGCTTTTGCAATGGCAGATCGTATTATGGTTATGAATGAAGCAAATCTCGTTCAACTTGACACACCTATGGACCTTATTAAAAATCCTGCAAATGAGTACGTTCAACGTTTTGTTCTTGATAATCTTCAAATAAAGATTGATTCTTTAGCTAAATACACAAACGCGAGGGATTAATTATGAAGAAAAAATCTTTTTTTGCGCAGGCTTCACTGGCTAAAATTCTGCTTTGTGCAGTCTTTATTTGCCTTGTGTTTTATCCTTTTACGCAGATGTTACTTAATATAACGAAAGAGGATATCGTTGAAATTTTTCAGTCGCGTTCATTCTGGCCTGCGGTATCAGCATCCTTAAGAAGTGCGCTTACTACAACTGCAATTTCAGTGCCTCTTGGCTTTTTGCTTGCCGTTTGTGTTAATCGTACCAATGTTCGTTGCAAAGGTCTTTTGCAGATTTTGTTGATACTTCCTATGCTGATTCCTTCTATTTCGCACAGTACCGGTCTTATCGTGCTTTTCGGTACAAATGGCATTTTACGCCAATTGTTAGGTGAAAACGGAACGATTTACGGTTTCTGGGGAATCGTTACAGGTTCAGTTCTTTATTCATATCCCGTTTCCTTCCTGATGTTCAGCGATGCGCTGAAATATGAAGACGGCTCGCCTTACGAGGCCGCCACAGTATTGGGTATACCGTTAGGTAAACAACTTTTTGCAATTACTTTGCCGTATCTTAAAAAGACTATTATTTCAACGGTTTTTTCAGTTTTTACTTTGGTAATTACCGATTACGGTATTCCATTAAGAATAGGCGGTCAGGTTACAACCCTTGCTACTTTAATGTATCAGAAAGTTATAGGGCAGTTCCAGTTTGGTCAGGGTGGTGTTATAGGTCTTATTCTTTTAGCACCTGCTTTACTGGCATTCGTTGTTAACTTTATTATTAAGAAGCAATCCAAAATGGGCTATGTAACCAGGCCCATGAACATTAAGAAAAATCTTGGTCGCGATATTCTTGCATTGCTTGCTTCGATAACAGTTATTTGTGCAGTTTTCCTTTTGATAGGTGCTTTCTGCCTTGTAGCATTTACTGAAAAATATCCAAGCAATATGAATTTTACTTTCATTAATATGCAAAGAATGTTCGCAACCGGTGGAACCAAGGCACTGACAAACTCATTGATAATATCTGTGGTGGTTGCCGTAATTGGTTCTGCAGTTGCATTTATATGTGCGTATTTTACGTCACGTATGCCGTCCAGATTATCTCACGTTTTACATTTATTTTCGATAACTTCACTTGCTATTCCCGGTATCGTTCTTGGTCTTTCTTATTCAATGAAGTCGGATCGTAGCCA
>JAZROC010000128.1:0-14883 GCA_045648525.1 Clostridia bacterium | reverse complement strand
AAAAGTGTTGACAAATGGAAAAAAATGTGCTATTATAGTATTGTCAAAGGGAGCAACCCACCTCACAGCGAGGGCGAGAGGATAACAGCCTACAGACAAAATGCACCTTGAAAAGCCAAATACACGCGACAAAAAAGGAGTGCAACAAGATGAATTTCAACAATGTATATTTGTCGCTTACAGTTTCAAAAGCAGGTGTTAAAAATTATCTTTTAACTTGCTTAAATTCAGACGGCACAAGTTTTTGTAAAGTCTTTGATACCTTAGAAAAGGACAACCAACTTTATGCCCCTATAAGCTTGCTAACCACATTACAACGCTTTACAAATAAGGGCTATAAAATAATCATTAAGTAAATTTAAAGCGTATATTTGGCTTAAAAGGTGTAACAATAACAACAAGAATAAAACAAAAAAGGAGTAAAAACAATGTTACACGCAAAAACAAAACAAATGCAAGCAACATACAACCACTATTTAAAATCACAAAAATTCTTATTGCGCGATTGCTATACAAATTACAGCACACCCAAATTATGCGCTTTTAAATATTGCAAGCAACAACAAGAACAATACAATGGTCACAGAGGGCGAATTATTGCTTACAACACGCAAATTTTTACCTTTGGTTTTTTAGGTGAAATAAACGGAAAAGAAGCGTTTTTCTATATAACACCATCTTACAGCCGCTATATCTATTTAGACGAATTAGAAACCTAATTTTTTTCAACATTTTTCGTCAAAACTATTGACAAATCGACAAATATATGCTATAATATAATCACAGCAAGCGAAGAAACCCACCTTGACGGTAGAGGGCAACGAGGGCTGACGGTATATTATAAAAAAGGGTTTTCGGGTGTGCCCTTAAACACCCGACACCACCCAACAAGAAAGGACTTTAAATTATGAAGAAAATCACTTACAGTATCGAAGTTGAAGTGTGCGGCGAAGTTTTGACAGGACACAACGTTAGCAAGGAAGTTTACGTTTTTGAAAAGGAACGCTTATTCAATCAAGTTAAGTGGTCTGAACTCGATGTAACCAAAACAGAATTTATTGAACAAGACACCCTTTCAACCCCATTTCGTGATGTTGAAATATTAACATTTGCGAGAGGTTCAGCGCTGGTAATACTTGAAAAAACAATATGGAAAGGGGTTCAACCAAATGCTTAAACACTTCAAGCTTGTTTATGAATTGGAAAGAAAATACAACGATAATTTTGAACAGCTTCAAAACGAAGAAGATTACACAGATTTTGACCGAGATTGTGAGGTAGAAGCATACACAGCTTTTAGGATATCAGTTGATTTATATAACAAACTACATTTAATTAAGTATGAAACAGTTCGCAAATGGTACAGGAAACACCGCGCAAGGAAATTTGACAGGCTTTGCCGTAGGTTCAATAATATCACGAAAGTTTTAGAAGAATTTTAAATAAAACTTTACGGCTTTTGGAGTGGTTGAGCCTATCAACCACACCCCAAGGTGATTGCCACACCTAAACATAAATTATATTTTAAAAGGAGTGATTTTTAATGGCAAGAATTAAAATGGTGACAAGAACCATCAAATCAACAGAGTGTGAGGTGCTTTGCCTTAACACAGAAACCGCAGAAGCTTGTAATGTTTCTATTTCGTTAGGTGGTGAATACACCAACGACAAGGAAATTATGAAAGCTATCAACAAGAGAATTGCACAGGGTGTAATTAAGCTTGACGAGGGCGTTGTGCCTGTTAAGGTTGTACACACAACGATAAAGGAAGCACTTTACGGTATGCCCGAAGAAGATTTTGTAAAAAACGCACAGCTCTTACCCGATAGAGCATAAGAAAGGTGGTAAAACATAGTGGCAAAAGGAAGTATTAAAGTTACAGCAAAAATCACAAAGCGTATAGACGGTGACAGCAGTTTACTTGCATACGCTTCAATCACAATCAATGACAGTTTTGTTGTTTATGGTGTGAAACTAATTGAAAAGCAAGATGGCACACAGTTTGTTGCAATGCCCTCTAATTCTTATGAGAAGAAGAACGGCAGAAAAACAGAAACCAAATACGCAGATATTTGCTTCCCTTGCACAAAGGAAGCACGCAAAGCAATCACAGAAGCAGTTTTTGAAGCATACGATAGCGAAGAATAAAACTAAAAGCAACAGGCAGGGTTTAACAGCTCTGCCTGTTCTTATAAAAGAGGGGATTAAAAATGCAAGATATAAATTTCGAGATATTAAAAAACACATTGCTCTTTAACAAGCTTAAAGAAACTATTAAACAAATTGAATTGAAGAAAAAAATTAACATAAGTATTATGACAGAAAAGGAAACACACCCACGTTTAATAAAATTTTATGAAATGGGGGTAGAGGACACTCTTGAAGAATTACGAGCCGTAATAATGAAAGTGGGTGAGCAGAATGGTAGAGAAAAATAAACACACAGGTATTTGCAAATATTGTGGCACTAAATTAAAAAACGGCAGAAAGACGTGCACACATTGTGCTGAAAAACTTGAGAAATGGCGCGAATTAAAAGAGTTGTTAAATTATATTGTCAGACTTGCGAGGGAAGAAAATGGATACAGAGGTCGTTGAATTATTTCAAATGTGGTTTGAAGATTTAATAAAAATGTTAGCGAGGTGCATTATAAATGCCAAACGATTTTAAAAAACTATGGTACAGGGAAGTTGCAAAATATAACCGTTTATTACATAAATATGAAAAAGAGGGTGTGCGGTTTAAAGCACCGATTATTGAAGAAGATACTGCAAAGACTAAATATACACAACAAGATGTTGAAGAAATACGGACACGAAGATTAAAAATGTTTGATACAGCCGAACTATATGATGTCGAAACAGGTGTAACCTATAAGGGAAAAGAAGCAATAACATCAAGAGTATCACAAAGAGCGCAACAGTACAGGGATATGCGAAAACAATATGCAATCCAATCAGCTATCGAAAGTGACATAAAGGAAAGCAAAACCAAAACTCCAACTAAAAAGAAACCTAAAAAGATATTAGTTGAAGCACGACCGACACAAAAAATAGCAGACTTAGGCGAAAATATGATTTACAGACTTTGGGAAATGGTTAAAGCTTTTGACCCTTTTTCAGTTGGTAAAATTATTAAAGGTTATTGGGACGCACATCGAAAAGACGAATTAAAACAACGGTTGGATGCCTTTTTCATAAACTTGTTGGAAGATGAAGACAGAAACGAAAGATTAAAACGCGTTTATATCAGCGTATTACCTGAAACATTAACCGAAATATTATACAATTATTTGATATTTTGGGAAAGTGATGTTACAAAAAGGTTTTTAAATGTTTTATCTGCTCTTGGCAGTGATACAATTAATATTGATATGATTAGAGATGATTACGAAAGTATAGAACAGGCTGAAATGGATATCTTCACACAGAATATGAGGGATTATTTTTAAATAATGAGGTGACAAAGATTGATTTTACTTTTAATTTGTTTATTATGTTTAGTTGTTCTTGTAGCTTTTTGTTGCTTTTATATTAACAACGATAAGTTTGGAAATAAAAACGAAAGATGTGCATATTGTGGTGGTCATCTAATTAAAATTAAAAAGCACAAAATAAAATATTGTGTTGTATGTAAGAGGATGCAATAATGAAGAAAAGAAAATATCGTTATTTTATGGGTGACTTTGAAACCACAGTTTACGACGGACAAGAATTTACAGAGGTGTGGGCTTCTGCTTGTGTTGAATTGTTCACAGAAGATGTGAAAATTTTTAACAGCTTAATGGAACAATGGGAGTATTTCGTATCACTCAATGATAATTTAATGGTGTACTATCACAACTTAAAATTTGACGGTAATTTTTGGTTATCATTTTTATTAAAAGACTTGAAATTTAAACAAGCTTATAACGAAAAAGAGAAAGCTTTTTATAAAGACAAAGAAATGCATAACAATACCTTTAAATATTCAATATCAAATATGGGGCAATGGTATACTATAATTATCAAAGTAAATAACAAAATAATCGAAATAAGAGATAGCTTAAAGTTGCTCCCATTCTCTGTAAAAAGAATAGGTGACAGCTTTGCAACAAAACATAAGAAGCTTGATATAGAATATAAGGGCTATCGTTACGCAGGGTGTGAGATAACAGACGAGGAAAAAGAATATATTGCGAATGACGTTCTCGTTGTTAAAGAAGCATTAGAGATAATGTTTGAGGAACAACACACAGCTTTAACAATAGGCTCTTGCTGTCTTAATGAATTTAAGCACCTAACTGATGAAAAAATTTATGATAAAATGTTCCCCAATATGTCAAGTTTCGTGTTAAATGAGGATGAATATGGCTCACCCAATGCTGAAAAATATATCCGCAAGGCATATAAAGGTGGGTGGTGTTATGTTGTTGAGGGTAAAGAAAACCAAATAAAAACTTATGGGACAACCGCAGACGTAAACTCCCTCTACCCCTCTATGATGCATAGCGAAAGCGGAAATTATTATCCTATTGGTGAACCGCATTTTTGGAAAGGTAATACAATACCGTCTGTTGCGTTTGGCAAATATTTCTTTGTGCGTATAAAAACACGTTTCTACATTAAACCCGACAAACTCCCATTTATCCAAATAAAAGGTACGTGGTTGTACAAACATAATGAATGTTTAAAAACAAGTGATGTTTGGAATTATAAAGAGCAATGCTATTGTTCATCATATTATGATTTAGATGGAAATATAGTTGAAGCTATACCAACACTAACATTAACAATGACAGACTATTTTTTATTCATTGACCATTATAATTTAGCAGACACCGAAATTTTAGATGGATGTTATTTTGATAAGGATATAGGTATTTTTGATTTGTACATAAACAAATATAAAAAACAGAAACAAGAAAGCAAAGGGGCTAAACGAGAACAAGCCAAGCTATTTTTAAATAACCTATACGGCAAAATGGCAACGAACACAACCTCGTCATACAAGAGGGCATTTCTTGATGATGATGTTGTGCGCTTTGAAACAGTTGAGGAAGAAAACAAAAAAGCAGGGTATATTCCAATCGGTTCAGCTATCACATCCTATGCAAGAAACTTTACAATAAGAGCGGCACAAATGAATTATAACGGTGTAGACAAAAGAGGATTTATATATGCCGATACAGATAGCATACATTGTGACTTACCTACACACGAAATTAAGGGAATTAAAATTCACGATAAAGACTTTTGTTGTTGGAAAATAGAGAGCAATTGGGATAAGGCTATTTTTGTTCGACAAAAAACATACATAGAACATAATACACACGAAGATGGACAACCAATAGACAAACCATACTATAATGTTAAGTGCGCAGGGATGCCAGAAAAGTGCAAACAATTATTTGTAAAATCAATGACACAAGATTATAACCTTGACGAGCATAACGAAGAAGAACAAATGTTTATACAAGTTAAGCGCAATTTAACCGATTTTAAAGTGGGCTTAAAGGTAACAGGAAAGCTGTTACCAAAAAGAATAAAAGGTGGTATTGTTCTTGTAGACACAACCTATGAAATGAGATAGAAAAAAAGAGGGGTTTTCGCCCCTCTTTTTATTTTTACATTTCAAATTCACCCTCTGCCACAATAGCAGCATCACCTTGACCGAAAGACACATCTTCAGGACCAAATAAAGATACACCAATTTCACTTGTTTCATCTGTTGATTTAAAGTGAACAAGCAAAGGGACGTTGACATAATCACCTGTACCAATCTGACGGAGTAAATAACCGCCTGTATAAAGCACATCATTCTTTTTTGGTAGAAATTGTTTTTGACCATAGATAAATTCGAGAGCTTTATAACGTCCTTGTAGAAGCATAGGTAATTGATATTCCAATCTAAATTTTAATTTACCATCAACATATCGAATATAATTGTCAGATGCGCCCTCAATGTTAGAGGCGGTATTACTATTTATAGTAATATATAATTTATTCGGCAATTCATTACCACCAACAAGTAATGTATTTGAAGTCCCACCACCAATACGGTTTCGCCCATTTAAACAAGTACAGTTACTCATTTTAATTAATGAATAATATTCCTTGCTTGTGGTTGGTGATGTGTAATTGCTGTCCATAGTTGCATAATCATTTTGCAAAACATCAATAATCGTATTTACAACATTAACTGTTGAATTTTTATAAGTTTTTTCATCGTATGTTTTAGCTGTAATTATTGCTTTCAAACCACCGACACCAACATAACCATTTGAAGAAATAAAACAATTTGAAAGGCAACTATTTCCTAATTGCACTAAATATTCAGGTCTAACTTGACCCATACATCTATCGTAATATTCGTTATATTCTATATTACAGTTGTTGATAAATGTCCTTGACATTGGCAACTTTAGCAAGCCCATAGTTGAATTTGAAATATATATGTTATCACCAATTGTAGTTGAATTAGAATATATTGTACACACATCTACATTGTCAAACAGAATTTTATTCAAAGCACCTTTATTATTTTCCTCGTTTCTAATAACAATAGCGCTTTCACGCATAACAATATCTTTAATATCAACCTCAGAAATTTCGCCGCCGTAAACACAATCAATAAATATAGGAAATGATGCCCGCGTATAATCATTACCCCAAGTAGTACCGCTATCAACCTCAATAAAATCATATATATTTTTTATAGTGATGTTTCGTGAATGTTTAACAAGCCCCTGCGGATAAGTTGGATTAATTTCAATAGGGAAAATTCTAAAAATTTTATCGTCAATACCGTCAATATTAGTCAATACTTCATCAACAGAGTGCTCAAGGCTTCTATTAACACCAAGTGATATATTTTCAATGGTAATATTGTCGCCACGCAGATAAAATATTGTCCCTGCAGGTGTAAATTCTTTAAACATAAAAGCTGTAGACGGTCCCTCACCTTTTATTGTTATGTTATCCTGAACTTGAAAAATAGCTTGTGCACCAAACTCGTAGTGCCCTGCAGGAAAAAACAAAGTTGTTCTTCCTCCAACTACGTCTGTCCCTGAGGATGCCCACGTTAACAACTTCTTTAAATTGGCAACATTTCTTTCATCTTCGCGCAAACCACCATTTATT
Source organism: Clostridia bacterium (assembly GCA_045648525.1). Taxonomy (GTDB): domain Bacteria; phylum Bacillota; class Clostridia; order Christensenellales; family QALW01; genus UMGS1322. Next base: position 7,760 of record JAZROC010000128.1, on the reverse strand, counting down.
CTTGGTTCAGCTTCTATCCAAGAGTAGTGTTCAGCAGGGTGTATTCCGTAATAGTTTACGTTTATATAAGGTGACAATGTAATTGCTTGATTAATAATATCTTGTAGTTCACCTGTTTCATACATTTCTTGCAATCTCGTATTAATTTCATTTTGGAAATTCACATTGTCAAAATAATTATTAACATAACTCTGCAATTCGGTATAGGCACGTGCTAACTCACTATTGTTTTCAGCTAAGGTATTAACATCACCAATCATAGAATTAAGGTAATTAACTACTTTACACAGAACCTCATAATAGGAAAGACTATCATCATAAACAAGAGGAATGACCTTTTGACACCAAAATCTAAATTCTTTTGAGGGTTCAATATTAGTTATATTAGGATTAAAATTTGCTCCCATTTAACAACACTCCTTTTTACCATAAATTTATAAATAAATCTTTTAGCTCGTCAATAATGAGCATATCAATATTTAAAAATGTTTCACGATATTCAGTTAAAAGTTTTGAATAACTTTTACCACCTGTTTTACCCTTGAATGTTTCAAGAAAAGCGTCAACAGTTTTCTGTTTTCTATCGACAATATTTGCTTCATTATATGTGTCAGTATTATCACCCTGTGTTTTGCTATAGGTAGTACCGTTAGAGGTGTCTGTAACTTTTCTTGCGTTGGTAAGATAGTTAGGTGAATTATTATCGGGGAATAATGCGCCGAGCTGTTGCGTCGGTGTGTCGTTGTAGAGGTTTAAATTAGTACCACCATTTTCTGTTGTGCCGTTCCCCTCGATAACTGACGCTGACGTTTTTTGTCCACTTTTATTTTCTGTGTTATCTTCTGTTACATCTCTCGTCAATTCGTGTTCCCTTGTTAAGTCAACATCTTGCAATGGGTTAAACTCTAAAAGCGTGCTTTTGTACATCTCATTGTAGTACGGCATAATATCATAGAGCTTTGATTTAAGTTTCAATTTCCACAACCCAACTGTTTCATACCCAATTTCTCTTGTGTAATAATGAAGCAAGATGTGTTTACACAAGCCCTCACGATACCTTTCGTCAAATATGGGGAATGAGAAGTTAAACACTTTTTCCCACGATTTTTCTAAAATTTCATCAATGCTATCAGCACCTTTGCTTTCAGACAAACCGCTTGCCATTTCACAAATAAAACGAACCTCTGTTGTGTAATTACTCAACGTCAAGCACCTCACTTTCTTCGGGCTTTCCATTATCAATTATTTGATAATCGTCCCTGTAATCAACGGTAATGTCAAGTCCGAACATTCTATTGATTTTATCAGCCGCTTGCCGTCTTGCTTCAAGAGGTGAATGACGGCTCGCGATTGTGCCTGCATTGTTACGTGTTACCTCGTCACTTATTAACCGTTCTTTCTTAACAACATTTGTGTTGCTAATGCCAAGATAAGTAAGAGCTTCGTTCCATACCTGTGTTTTAAGCTCATAAATTCTGTCGGCATTATAAGGCGCGTCTGTTTTTAAAACTGTTACACCGTTCTTATTAAGTCCTTTATCACCAAATATGAAAGGTTGATTGCCGTCATATCTCATATAAAGGTTTTCCATTGTTAAACGCTCATTCTCGTCACATATAATTAACATTGGGGTTTTCTGTGCATTGATATTAACGTCAATAATACGGTCAAAATTTGCTAAACGTCTTGCAAACTGTTCAATCATAGGAGATGTATTTGTATGCAGATAGTTATCATAAATAATAATACTATCTTTTTCGGTTAAGCTTTTTTGATAACCGTTATCAGCAATAGCGCGCCTTGTGGTAGGTATTCTATACTGATTAAATGCACCACCAATTGCACCCTGCAATGCCAAGAACCCCATAACTTCGTCTTTGAAGAAAACAGCGTGCCCTTGTGCAAACAAAATAAGTTCTAAGAAACGTTCGTCAATTGTATCGGGTAAGTTATTCCATTTGAACCTTGATATTGCTAACTCAGACAATCTTAAAAAATATCTGTTGTATGTCATTGCATTGTCAACCGCAGACAATACAAATAAATCATTCTTTCTGCTTCTTTTACTCATAATATTTCACCTCGCATTAACTTTCTAATGGTGGGTTTGCTACTGAATAATTACCAACCTGTGAATTTCTTGCCCAAAAACGTATGCCGTTATCATATATAGCGTTTATCTTTTTAATAAAAGCGTTGGGGCATTTACCGATACAAGCACATCCGTTAGTCTTAACATAGGTGTATACTTGACGTGCAACTCTGTCGGGTGTTGCAACTTTGTTTTGTGCGTAACCGTACATTGTAAAAAAGTCGTCAATAAGTTTGGCTTGCCATTGTGGGACACGGTATGAATAAATACCAAAGGTTGTTGTATCTTGTGATACAGTTGCAGGGTCTTGCACACCCATTTTAATATTATATGCTGAAGTTATTGCCGTGTCGGGTCGCGCATTTGCTTGAAGTGAATTGCCCACTAAATTTAATGCAGTCGAAACCAACCTTTTTGTTAATGATTGTGGCATTTGAGTTTCGTTAAATAGTGAGAACTGTTGACTATTTAAGTCTTTACTTTCTTTTTCTGTCGGTATTAATGATGTTAACGCGCTCATTCCTGCGGATAAACCATTATTCTGCATATATACAGCAAGGCTATCTTTAGTGATACTCATAGACGGAAGATTGTTAATTGTCATAGCATTATGGTAGTTAAATTTTGCATTTTTATAATCTAAAGGACTAATTCGCATAGAGCCGCCGTTATTAAATGCACACTCAAATAAAAATTTTATATTGTCAACATCATCAAAATACTCATAATAATATCGAGAATTATGACCTGCATAATCGGTTACATTGATAAACATATACGGCGATGTATATAGCTTTTTATTTTTAGGTTGCCACCCGTTCCACGTTTCATATTGTTTAGTAAATGGTACTTCAATATATGGTAGAGGAAAACTTTTTCCCTCGTCTGTAATTGCCCCTAAATAATCACCCGTCGGAAATGCAAAGTCGGGTACAGCATACACTTGAATTACCTTGTCACCTAAAGTCGAAATAAGCCGTCTTTGAACTGGGTCTGTCACATCAACTTCGGCATAAAATGTACCATCATAAACCCCACAATTATAATTGGGGTAACGCTGTTCGGGGGTAAGCACGGGGCTACCATAAGTTATTAGCTCAGATGATTGTATAACAACTTTAAAATTAGTTATTTTAGGGTGTGTAGGGTTAGTTGTTGCTGTTTCGTATTCCAAATTATTAAAGCTCTCATTAACCAAATTATCCCCAATATTATCCGTTCTATTATGCTGTCTTTCTATGAAACAGTTACGCAAAGTTACATCGTGTAAAAATGTTTGCATTACGTCAATTTCATAATACACTCTTGTTGTATTAGGGTTAACATATTCAACGTTGGTAACAAAAGCGTAAAACCATTTATAACCTGTTGCATCAACTATTGTATTGTTTTGAAACATCATATAATTAACGTCATATATTTTGCCAATTGGTAAATTTACATTAACACTCTGCTCGTCAAATCGTTGGTAATTTGAATTAGCAAGTGTTGCAACAACATAATCGGTTTTACTAAAATGGTCACGCTGTTGTGTTGGATTATCAAACCACCACGTATTTTCGAATGTATTATCAAATGGGATATTGTGCAAAAGTTTTATAGTTGTATTAGGTTCAAAATATGGTGTCGCGATAATAATCACCTCTTTATATTTTTTAGAGGGTAGTTTTTAGGCTACCCTCATTAATAAATTACTGTTTGTTAAATGAAATAGTGTCACCAACATCCATTGTGGTTTGAATTGCGACAGCGGCTTTATATACATTGCCCTCGTTATCTGTAGCTGTTAAATCACCTAATGAGGTTTTACCTGCAGGGAATATAACAGCACCATATTTCTGAACACCAATACCATTCTGAACAGCTTCTTCTGTCTGATTAAATGTAAGTGCTCTTGCATTTCCTGTTGTTGCTTCATAGTCAAATGTAAGAACGGTTGCGTTCTCACCCTCGTCTTTACTTGCAACAGAAACGGTGTAAGCTGTAGGCTCAACATCCTCGGTTACAAAAGCAACAGCATTTGAGAAAGGTGAGGACGAAACAGTTTTCCATACATTAAAGAAATAATTCCAATAGTCACCGCTTGCAACGTATTTCTCAGTAAACTTGTTATTGTTGTCATAAACCTGAAACCACTCTTTGTCAAGGATAAGTGATTTTACAGTTGCCATTAATGCAAGTTCCTCTGTTGTAACATCTTCAATCATATCACTACCTGCTTTGATTTCAGCGAAACGCTCGTTATCAAATGTGGTGAAGTCGTCAATAAGCATAAGATTGCCCATAAAGGTTGCCTTGTCCATATTGTATGCAGAAGCAAGTACATCCACATCAAACTGCGCATTGTACTCGGCATCCATTATGATAATCTGGTCATCGCGAGGTGTAGCTGTGGTTACTTTGCTTGCGTTGTACTGTGAGGACATAAACATAAGTTTGTTAGACATTCCTCTGTAAGCAGAAGCCTGTGATTTTAAATCCTCGGGAACAACCTTTTTGAAGATTTTACCCTTTGCAACAGCTTTAATGATAAGGTACTTAAATAAAAGGTACTCGTCATATTCAGCCGCAGTGTAAACGCTGTCAACAATCTTTGCAATTAAGTCCTGCACACCATTAATATTGGTGAAAGCCATTCTTAAATCTTCCTGCTGAATTGTTACAGGGTACTGTACTCGCCAATTCATTGTATGGAACGCAGTACGAACATCGGGAAGGCTTCTCTTAAGCTCTCTTGCTTCGGATTTTTCAACATTAAACTCACGTGCTTTTGTAATGTTAACAAAAACTTCCTCAACAGTTTCACCAAATTCAAGGTAACCCTTTTTGAGAGAAGCGTATGCATTGTTAAAGGTTGCAGATTTAACTCTAACAAGAGCAATTCTGTTAACAAGTGCATTGATAAATTGGTTTGCAAGTGCAGGGTAACCATAAAGCACCTCGCCAACGCGCGGGATGTCATTAAAAGTGGTTACCTCAGGGACTAAACTCTGATACTCGTATGACGCATTTGTACGGATAACATTAAGTATATCCATTGTTGACGCATCAAGCGTCGAAATAGCAATTCTGTGTGCCATTTAAAGTCAACTCCATTTCGCAATTAAATTTTTAATATTTTTAATACAGTTTTTAAGCTCTGTATTTTCAGCTTTTAAGGTTTCTAACTCTTTGGATAGCTTTTCACATTCGGTACATTTGGTTTTTGTAAGCTCACGAAGAAAATCGTCAGCATTTTCCTCATTAACTTTAAAGTTATTTGCGTTTAAATTTGTTGCAATCTTGTTAGGAATACCCAAATACTTTGAAATATCAACATCAACATTATTGTGGCGCAATTCGATATGTAGATGTTTGCCTGTTGAGTTTCCTGTTGAACCCATTTTACCAATAATTGTGGTACGTGTAACCTTGTCACCAACTTTAACCTTAACTCCGTTCTTCTCAAAGTGCGCGAAGATAAAACGTAATTCGGGAAATCCTGTTGGTTCAATTGTTACGTATCTACCCCACCCATCTTCATCCCATCCTATAACTTTAACTGTTCCATTACATACAGAATAAACATCATCACTACCTACAAAATCCATACCTTTATGATATGTTTTCCAAAGTTTTGTGTTTACCTGTTTGTAGGCTGATGTGATACCGAAGATATTATTTAAAGGCAAATTGGTAATATATTTAGCCATATTTATACCCCCTCTGTATCTATTTTATCAATTAGCTTTTGGATAAGCAATTGCACTTGTGTAAGGCAATTAGTATTATTATTCAAACTATCAGTTAGAAGCTGAATTTGAGCTGTGTGCTTTTCCTCTTGCTTAACTTCTCTTTCCATACTTCTTTCATTCTGTTTATTAATATACCAAAAGCAAATTAGACATACTGCAAATGGGAAACCAATTTCAGTTATAAGTTGAACAATCTCGTTTAACATTTTTTACACCTCACTTCTGAACAAATCATCATAGGTTTTGACTTTTTTGGTTTCAACCACTTCGTCAATTTCTTCATCGTCAGTGTCGGGTTTTGGTGATAAAAATCTCTGCTTGTACCTCTCGCGCCACGCTTCATCATTTTCTTTGTATTTCTGCTCCCAATCAACACTACCTCTATCAGAAAGTGTGTCATAAGTGTCACTTATTTCACCAAGAATTGTGAGAGCATCATCATCATTTCTTTCGCCAAGCAATTGATTAATACCGTTCATAAATTCTTCTTTACTGTTGTACGCCAATAAAATCACCACCTTTTTATTAAAAATTTAGGGATACTCTTATATCTTGTACAAAATTTGCGGAAAGCCCGCGTGCGTGAAGAATAAAAGCATCCCTGTCTATACATTAATTGTAGCACAAAACTTGACAAAAAGCAATATTTGTGATACAATATATTTGAAACAAAATGTATCTTTAGAGGTGATTTTTTAAAAAATGGGTTATTATGACGGAACAAAATTATTATCACTTATGGACTTAAACGGAAAGAAACCCGAAATTTATATTTGCACTACAAATAGAACAGGTGGTAAAACAACATATTTCGGTAGATTATTAACAAACAGATTTCTTAAAAACAAAGAAAAGTTTGGACTTATATACCGTTATGATTATGAGCTTGACGATTGCGCTAATAAATTCTTTAAAGATATACAAGGATTGTTCTTTCCAACCTATAATATGACAAGCAAAAGCAGAGGCAAAGGTGCATACCACGAATTGTTTATAAACGATATTCCGTGCGGTTATGCTTTCAGCTTAAACTCTGCAGAGAAAATTAAAAAAATGAGCCACTTATTAAGTGATGTTACTACGTTATTATTTGACGAGTTTCAAAGTGAAACAAATAACTATTGCGCTCAAGAAATTAAAAAGCTTCTTTCTGTTCATACATCCCTTGCAAGAGGGCAGGGTAAGCAAGTAAGGTATCTTCCGTTGTATATGTTGGGAAATAATGTAAGCTTGTTAAACCCATATTATGTGGAGCTTGGAATAAGTGATAGATTGAAACAAGATACAAACTTCTTGCGTGGTGACGGTTTTGTTTTGGAACAGGGTTACATTGAAAGTGCGAGCCTTGCACAAAAGGATAGTGCTTTCAATAGGGCTTTCGCACAGAACAAATATGTTGAGTTTGGAAGTCAAAATGTGTACTTGAACGATAACCAAACATTCATTGAAAATATAACAGGTAGAAGCCGTTATATTTGTACTTTAAAATTTGGCAATAAGTATTACGCTGTAAGAGAATTTGCAGAGCAGGGAATTGTATATTGCGATAACAAAGCTGATATGACATTCCCTGTAAAAATATCGGTCACTACCGAGGACCACCAAGTTAACTTTGTTATGTTAAGAAATAATCTCGGTATAGTCGGAATATTGAGATATTATTTCGACAATGGTTGCTTTAGATTTAAGAACCTTGAATGTAAGCAAACCATATTAAAACTATTATCATATTGAGTATCCCCCAATTGTTCTCACCGTTGACAAGCTTGGGATTGCACAGGTGGAATAAACTGCCCTTGCTGTTGTCGCACTTGCAATGCGCTTCGGTTGAAACTTATGGGTAAGATATAACGAAAAGCCTTGACCTTGTTGAGCCTTTATGGTTGGACTGAGGTTGAGGCTTTGAGTTTTGCTGACAACCCGAAGAACCCGTC
>JAZROC010000127.1:0-5736 GCA_045648525.1 Clostridia bacterium | reverse complement strand
GCTTGGGTTATTGATGACCTTACAGCAGCAGAAATGGTTGCAGCATACAATGCAGAAAATGAAACAAAGCTTGTTGTTCTTGATGAAGCAATGACAACAGAACCTTATGCTTTCGCTCTTGGCTTTGGTAATGAAGAACTTGTTAAAGAACTCAATACAGTTCTTAATAAGCTTGTAGAAGAAGGCAAGGTTGCTGCAATTTTCGAACAGTATAACGCACCCTACACTTCACCCAAGGAAGCTTAATTCTTTAAGTTGAATTTTCAGGGATAGCTTTTACGCTATCCCTATACTTATTAATTAGAAAAAGGAGAAATAAAAGTGGAGCAGTGGCTTGATAAACTCCATAGAACTTTTATTGTTAAAAATGGTTTAGAGCAGATTTTAGAAGGTTTAGGCAACACACTTCTAATAACGGCCGGAGCTTTGGTTATAGGCGTTATTATCGGTGTTATTATTGCCGTTGCGAAATATTTTTCTGAAGATGTTCCTGCTTTAAAACCTATCGCGTGGCTTTGTGATATCTATGTTACGGTTATAAGAGGTATACCTGTAACAGTGCTTTTGATTATAAGTTTCTTTATAATTATGTCGTCTGTTAAAAATGGTATTGTTCCTGCTATAATTACCTTTGGTATAAATTCAGGTGCATATATGGCTGAAATTATACGAAGCGGTATAAATGCCGTTGACAAAGGGCAAATGGAAGCGGGCAGAAGCTTAGGACTTACCAAAATGCAAACTATGGGTAAAATCGTGTTGCCTCAGGCTATAAGATATATTCTTCCTGCAATCGGTAATGAATTTATTGCACTGTTAAAAGAAACTTCCGTTGCCGGCTATGTTGCTGTTGAGGACCTTACAAGAAAGGGTAATATTGTTAGTAATAACACCTTTGACGTTGTAAACCCTCGTCTTCTTGTTGCTTTAATATATCTTGTTCTTGTTGTTATTCTTACACAGATTTTAACTTTTGTAGAAAGGAGATTGGCAAAGAGTGATAAGCGTTAATAATTTACAGAAAAATTTTGAAGGCGTTGAAGTTCTTAAGGGAATGGACGTTACCATAAATAAAGGCGACGTTGTTTGCGTAATCGGACCTTCAGGTTCAGGTAAATCTACCTTCCTCCGTTGCCTTAATCTTCTTGAAAAACCTACTGGCGGAAATATTATTTTTGATGGTATTGATCTTACTGATAAAAAGGTAGATATAAATCTTCACAGACAGAAAATGGGTATGGTTTTCCAACAGTTCAACCTTTTTCCGCATATGTCTGTTATTGAAAATTTAACCTGCGCACCCGTTATGCTTAAAAAAATGTCAAAGGAAGATGCAACAAAAAAAGCTTTGGAGCTTTTGGCACGTGTTGGATTAGAAGATAGGGCAGATTCCTATCCTAATCAGCTTTCCGGTGGACAGAAACAGCGTGTTGCCATTGTTCGTGCGCTTTGTATGGAGCCTGAAGTTATGCTTTTTGATGAACCAACAAGTGCTTTGGACCCTGAAATGGTTGGCGAAGTTCTTGACGTTATGAAAGAACTTGCAAAGGAAGGCATGACGATGGTTGTTGTTACTCACGAAATGGGTTTTGCACGTGAGGTTTCTAATCGAGTATTATTCCTTGATGATGGCTATATTGCTGAAGAGGGTACACCTCAACAGATATTTAATGAACCTAAATGCGAAAGACTTCAGTCGTTCCTTGCAAAAGTTCTTTAAAAAAGGAGTTTTTATATGATTAATTTAAAAGGAAAAAGTTTTTTAAAACTTCTTGATTTTACTCCTGAAGAAATTAACGGTTTAATTGACTATGCCATTGAGTTGAAAAAGCAAAAAAAAGCAGGTGTTTCTCATAAAATTTGTGAGGGTAAAAACATAGCTCTTATTTTTGAAAAAACAAGTACACGTACACGTTGTGCTTTTGAAGTTGCAGCGGCTGATTTGGGTATGCATTCTACATACCTTGATCCCAGTGGCTCACAAATAGGAAAAAAAGAGTCCATAGCTGATACTGCAAGAGTTTTAGGCAGAATGTATGATGGCATTGAATACCGTGGCTTTGGTCAGGAAATAGTTGAAGACCTTGCAAAATATGCGGGTGTTCCCGTATGGAATGGTCTTACAAATGAATTTCATCCTACACAGATTTTAGCAGATTTTATGACAATTAAAGAACACTTTGGCAGCCTTGAGAACATCAAACTTGTTTATATGGGCGATGCAAGATATAATATGGGCAATTCTTTAATGGTAGGTTGTGCTAAAATGGGTATGCATTTTGTTGCATGCACAAATAAAAAATATTTCCCTGATGAAAAACTTGTAAATGAGTGTAAAGAAATTGCAAAAGAAACAGGTGCAATTCTTGAGTTCATTGAAGATGCAAAAGTTGCAACAAAAGATGCAAGTGTAATTTATACAGACGTTTGGGTTTCAATGGGTGAGCCTGATGAAGTTTGGGAAGAGCGTATTAACGAGCTTATGCCTTATCAGGTAAATGCCGAAATTATGAAAAATGCAGGTCCGCAATGTAAATTTATGCATTGTCTTCCTGCGTTCCACGACCTTAATACAACTATTGGTAAAACAATCAGCCAAAAATTTGGTATTGATTGTATGGAAGTTACCGATGAAGTGTTTGAAAGCGAAGCATCTATTGTTTTTGATGAAGCTGAAAACCGTATGCATACAATTAAAGCTGTTATGGCTTCAACGTTATAAAAAAATTGGCTATCAACTGATAGCCAATTTTTTAATGTCTTGTTTCGTCTTTAAAACACTCGCAAAATCTACCGGCAAAAGCGGCAGGCTCGTTTCCTTTATATAAATGAGAAATATCACCGATTCCTGATGCTCTGAAAGATGCAAAACCATCTTCACGCTCTTCTGTATAAAAAGTAGTCACAGAAGACGGCGGGGTGAAAGTATGTTGCCACAATGTGTACGGAGAACAATTCAGTAAATGTGAAAGAAGCACACATGTAAGTCCATAGTGACAAGTAAATACTAAAGTATCGTGATTTGAATTTGTTACTTTATAATTTAATTTATCTCTTAAATAACCGTGTTCTGCAAGAACTTTGTCAAGTTCATCGCAAACGTTCTTATAACTTTCGTATACGTTTGATGACTTAATAAAATCAACGTTCATCCATTTATTTGCTGAAAATAAGTCAGGATACTCGTTTGCAAAAGAAGGTAAAAGATCCCAAGCGATTTTTTTAGTTTCAAGATAGGGAACTTCAATTTTGCTGTAATCAAATTCTCTTAACCAATCACAGTAAGTAGCCGTCATATTTTTAGCTTTTAACGTTGGTTCAATGGTTAATTTTGCTCTGCCGTAAACTGAACAATAAACTTTATCTATATTTTCATTTATAAGTTTGTCTTTTAACAGTTCAGCTTCAATCTTGCCTTTTTCGGTCAGTCCATCAATAGCATAATCAGGGTCACCGTGTCTGATAATAAGTAATCTCATAAAATACCTCGTAAAAAATAAGGAACGCTTTTTAGCGTTCCTCTTTGTTGGAGGAGATAATGTGATTCGAACCCATGACCCCTTGACTGCCAGTCAAGTACTCTAGCCAACTGAGCTATACCCCCAAGCACATATTATATTATACATAAATTTTTTTGTTCGTCAATCACTTTTTACAAAAAATGCTTTGAGTTTTTCTGTTTTTATAGTATAATAACACAGATATGTTTATTTCGGCATAGGAGGGTCTGAAAAATGGCAAAAATTAAAATGACGACACCCATTGTTGAGCTTGACGGCGATGAAATGACCAGAGTGCTCTGGCAATGGATTAAAGAGCTTCTCATTCTTCCTTACGTTGACCTTAAAAGCGAATATTACGATTTAGGTCTTGAATATCGTGATAAAACTGATGACAAGGTTACAGTTGAAGCGGCAGAAGCAATCAAAAAATACGGTGTTGGCGTTAAGTGTGCAACAATTACACCTAATGCACAGCGTGTTGAAGAATATAATCTTAAAAAAATGTGGAAAAGTCCCAACGGTACAGTTCGTGCTATTTTAGACGGCACTGTTTTCCGTGAACCTATTATTGTTGATGGCATTAAACCTGTTGTTTCAAATTGGGAACAGCCTATTATAATTGCTCGTCACGCTTATGGTGACGTTTATAAAAACGTTGAGTTCCGCGTTGAAGAAGGCGAAACAGCCGAGCTTGTTATCCGTTCAAAAGACGGTGAAAGAAAAGAAACAATTCTTACTTTTGATAAGAGCGCAGGCGTTGTTCAGGGACTTCATAATATTGATGCTTCAATCGAAAGTTTTGCTCGTGCTTGCTTTGAATATGCATTAGATAAAAAGCAGGATCTCTGGTTTGCTACAAAGGATACTATATCCAAAACATATGACCATCGTTTTAAAGATATTTTTGCTGAAATTTACGAGAACGACTATAAAACAAAGTTTGAAAATGCAGATATTGAATATTTTTATACGCTTATTGATGATGCTGTTGCCCGCGTTATCCGCTCAAAAGGTGGCTATATCTGGGCTTGCAAAAACTATGATGGTGACGTTATGTCCGATATGCTTGCAACCGCATTTGGTAGTCTTGCAATGATGACAAGCGTTCTTGTTTCACCTGATGGCAAGTATGAGTATGAAGCGGCTCACGGCACAGTTACAAGACATTATTATAAATATCGTGACGGCGAAGAAACAAGCACCAACTCTGTTGCTACAATTTTTGCTTGGACAGGCGGGCTTCGTAAACGCGGTCAGCTTGATAATAATCAGGAGCTTGTTGATTTTGCCGACAAAATGGAGAAAGCAACTATCGCTACAATTGAAAGCGGTATAATGACAAAAGACCTTTATATTCTTTCGACTTTAGAAAATAAGGTTGCGGTAAACAGCCGTCAGTTCCTTGAAGCAATAAAAAATAAATATGAACAGATGTAAGGAGATTTGAAAAATGAAAATTTACGAAACTTGGGAAAATATGCAGGAACTTTGCCAGAGCGAAATGCAGCAGAGAGAGCTTTGGAACACCTATTATATTCAGGAAACCGAAGCATATAAAATAATTTTAGGTGAAAAGAATTTTACATTAAAAGCAACTGCAAAGGAGCTTGCAGATAAGTTTGGTATGGAACCTGCAATTCTTGCACCTTTCCTTGATGGCATCAACACTTCTCTTGAAAAAGAGCTTGACGTAAAGTCAGTTGAAGAAGAAACTGAAGTTGAGTTAACAATTCTTCCTGAAAAACTTTTCTACAATATGCTTAATGCAAAGGCGGAGTGGCTTTATAAGTTAAAAGAGTGGGATGAAGTTCTTCCTGAAGAAAAGCGTACCGAAATTACACGCGCATGGCGTAAGGAACAGCAGGCAGTAAGCGAAAATACTGTTGGCAGAAATGATCCCTGTCCCTGCGGAAGCGGTAAAAAATATAAAAAATGCTGCGGCAAATAATTGAGGAATATAATGGCATTTGATAAAAGCAAAATACGAAATTTTTGTATAATTGCCCATATTGACCACGGCAAATCAACTCTTGCTGACCGTCTTATTGATGCAACGGGAACGGTAAGTAACCGTGAAATGCGTGCACAGCTTCTTGATACTATGGAGCTTGAACAAGAGCGCGGAATTACCATCAAATCACAGGCAGTAAGAATGTTCTATACTGCTGATGATGGTGAAGAATATATGCTCAATCTTATTGATACGCCCGGTCACGTTGACTTCACTTATGAG
>JAZROC010000126.1:0-18441 GCA_045648525.1 Clostridia bacterium | reverse complement strand
CAAATTGGAGTAGCAACTCCTTGGCTCACAGAACGACATGGCTACGATCCGACTTGCTTTTTAAGTTTTTTGACGTTGAAAATATCATTCGTATAGGCTCGGCAGGGGCAATGAACGAAAAAGTTAAGGTGCGTGATATCGTGCTTGCACTTGGTGCGTCAACTGATTCTAATTTTGCTCATCAATATGCATTACCAGGCACTTATGCAAATGTGTGCAACTATGAATTATTAGAAAATTCAGTTAGAATTGCAAGAGAAAACAACTATAATTACCACGTAGGCAACGTGCTTTCAAGTGACGTATTCTATTCTGAAATTGATACCGCTTCGCTTTGGGGCAAAATGGGTGTTTTAGCCGTTGAAATGGAAGCGGCGGCATTATATATGAATGCGGCTCGCCTTAACAAAAAGGCATTGGCAATTTTAACTATTTCCGATCATTTGTTAACAGGTGAAAGTCTTCCAAGCGAAGAAAGAGAAAAATCCTTTAAGGAAATGATGACACTTGCTTTAGAGGTGGCACAATGAAAGAACTGATAAAAAGGGCAATTAAGGCATCTGAAAATGCCTATGCACCATACTCTGATTATAAGGTCGGTGCGGCACTTTTGACTAAAGACGGCAAAATATATGAGGGCGCGAATATTGAAAATGCATCATATTCGCCTACGGTTTGCGCTGAACGTGTGGCAATTTTCAAAGCAGTTTTTGAAGGTGAACGCGATTTTAAAGCATTGGCGGTTTACGGAAAAAATATGGCTTATCCCTGCGGTGTGTGCAGGCAGGTATTAAGTGAGTTTTGCTCTCCAAAACTAAAAATTTATATTGTAAAAGATGAAGATAATTTTGAAGAAACCACGTTAGGTGAACTTCTGCCCAAAAGTTTTTCTAAAGACAGTATGAGGTGATTTTATGCGCGTTTACGATATCATATTAAAAAAGCGCAACGGCGGTATTCTTACAAAGGAAGAAATAGACTTTTTCGTTAAAGGCTATACTGCAGGCGAAATTCCCGATTATCAGGCATCAGCCTTAATGATGGCAATTTTCTTTAACGGAATGACCGATGAGGAAACTGCATTTTTAACTGAAAGCATGGCTCTTTCGGGCGATACGGTAGATTTATCTGAATTTCAGGACAATTCCTGTGATAAACATTCAACGGGTGGTGTAGGTGATAAAACGAGCCTTATCGTTGCGCCTATCGTTGCATCATTAGGCGGTTTCGTTACAAAAATGTCGGGGCGCGGTTTAGGTCATACGGGTGGCACCGTTGATAAGCTTGAGTCTATTCCCGGCTATAAAACCGAGCTTTCACAAGAGGAGTTTTTAAATACCGTAAGAAAAACGGGTATGGCAATTATCGGGCAGACGGGAAATCTTGCACCCTGCGATAAGAAACTTTACGCATTGCGCGACGTTACCGCAACGGTAGATTCTATTCCCTTAATTACCGCAAGCATAATGTCCAAAAAACTGGCGGCAGGCTCGAAAAACATCGTTCTTGACGTTAAGTGGGGTAGCGGTGCTTTTATGAAAACGGCAGAAGATGCCCAAAAACTTGCCGAAAATATGGTTTCTATCGGTAAAAAATGCGGTAGAAATATGGCGGCACTTATTACCGATATGAATACTCCTTTAGGTAACAATATCGGCAACTCCCTTGAAATTATCGAAGCAGTTGAAATTTTGAAAAATCAAAAGGAATGTGATTTAAAGGAAGTTTCAATAAATTTAAGCGCAAACATTGTTTCGCTTTTAAAGAAAATAGAAACAGATGAAGCAGAGAAACTTGTCCGTGAAGCAATTTCAAGCGGAAAAGCCTTTAATAAAATGAAGGAGTGGGTGCTTGCTCAAGGCGGAAATGTTTCGTATATTGAAGATACCGAAAAGTTTGAAAAAGCCAAATACGAAAAAGAAATTTTTGCCGAAACAGACGGTTATATAATAAGTATGAATGCCGAAAAAATCGGCATAATTGCTTGCGTTTTAGGGGCAGGCAGAGAGAAAAAGGAAGATAAAATAGATTTTTCTGCAGGCATTGTATTGGCTAAAAAAACGGGCGATTACGTTAAAAAAGGCGAAAAACTCTGCACTCTTTATACCAATAATCCTGAAACCTTAAATAAGGTCAACTATTTTGATGCAATAACCCTTTCAGAAAAGAAGCCGATAAAAAATCCGCTTATATATAAAACAGTACGATAAAAAAAGACTGCCTCGGCAGTCTTTACGTATTTTTTTTGTCTATAATCACTGGGGGTCATGCCCGTAACGGAAATAAACGCACGGTTAAAAGTTCGTATGGTGTTGTAGCCTATTTCACTTGAAATTTCAGTAATGGAACGGTCAGTAGTTTTTAAAAGAGTTTTTGCTTTATCTATCCGTAAACGGTTAATGTATGATCTGAAGTTGGTGTGAAATCGCTCTCGGAAAATGCGCATAATATGTTCTTTGCTGATGTTTGTTTCATTTGCCATAGTTTCAAGAGAAATATCGTCGCAAAAATGCTTGTTGCAATAAGTGAAAATATCTGCAGAAGCATCTTTTTGCAGTTTGCGCGTTCTTTTAAAGTTTAATACTGGCAGAGTTTTCTGTAAAATCAACGTTGCATAGGCGTTAAGTGCCTGAAATTTATACTCCGGAGTTTGCTCTTTTAACAGGCAGGATTCCTCAAAAAAGCTTTCTACTTTTTTTTAATCTCTTTATCGGTAATGATAGGGGTTTCAGGTACAAGGTTATCAAAATCAGTAGAGAAATTCTTTAAAACCGACGATTTAAAAATCATAATATAGTTTTTTAACTCGGTTTCTTTTACGCGATCAACGTAGGAATGAAGCTGATTAGGAAAGGTTATTAAAAGGCAACCGTCTTTTAAAGTGTACTCTGAATCGTCAACATACGCGGTAACGGGACCTTTTTTTATACAAGTTATTTCAATCTCGTCGTGCATATGAGGTGCAAAACTCAACCCTGCACGTTTTGCAACGTGCACGTCAGAACTCCAATGCTCAAAAATAACTTTATCCATAAACATCACCAACTATATCATATCATATCTCCATAAGAATATCAAGATTTTTTTATAATACGTTAATTAAGCCCACGGTGTTGCGCTTTTTTATGTGGTCAAGCATCTGCAAAGCCAGTGTCTTTGATTCCATAAATTCGTCATAATCATATTTAAGTTCTTCTTCCATTGCCCACAGATGATGGCTGACTTCTTCAAGGTCGCCGTGGTCAATTATTATTTCAAGGTAATCGGAAAGTTTTTCCCATTTTTCAGTGGCTTCAGCCAATTGAGTTGTGTCGGAAATATTAGCTACTTCCTTTATAAAAGCATCAATTTCATTTTTAATAAAACTATCAATAAAAAAAGAGGCTGAAGCAAATATAAAAATAAGAGCCACCATAATTACTATTGACCTCATAAATAAACCTCCTTGACCTTGTTTTTGCCGTGAATATAAAGGCGGGTGCCGTCATAAGTTAAAAGCAACACGTCTTTTGTTTTAAAACCTGCATCACTTACCTTTTTTTCTAACCATCGTGCGTCTTTGTTTATATACTCAAGATTTTCCTTTACAATCTGCCTGTCCATTATAAGTGAAACGTTTATGTCGTCTTGCGGTACTTTTAAATTCAGGTCTTTGACTTTTACGTTTCGGTTATCCTTTTTCAGAATAACTGAAATTTCACCGTTGGTTTCAAGGAAAGCATAGTAAACTTCGGAAATGTCAAAAACGTCGTTTGAACGCAACTGCTCAAGCAAATCGTTTAAAGTGTAGCGCACGTCTTTAAGAGCCTGATTGTCAATAAATCCTCTTTTTATCAGAAGTCGCGGCTTGCCACAGATAATTCCCCTGAAAAAAAGTGATTTCAATGATAAAAGGGAAAGCACCATACCTGCCGCAAGCAAAACGTAAATAGGAATAATTCCCCATAAAAGCGGGGTATCAAGGTCGCTCATAGGTATTGTTACAAGGTTTGAAGATATAAGCATAAGGGCAAACTCATAGGGTTGAAGCTGCGCAATCTGCCGCTTGCCCATCAGCCGAAGCATTACCAAAAGTGAGAAAAATAAAATCAAAGTACGTAAAATTATGTTTGCCAAAAAATCACCTCGGAATTATTATGTGAAAAAATTATAAATATTATAAGTTCGGTATGTACAATTTTACTAAAATGTGGTACAATAAGGGTGAATAAAAACATAGTGGGGTCAAATATGAAAAAAGTTTTACGTGCAATTTTTTATATAATTTCAAGGGCTGCTATAGTCGCTGCGATTATAGGGTTGATTTTCGGTGCTTTTTTATCAAGTGTAAAGACCTCTAACCTCTATTTCGTTATTCAGGATGCTTTAAAAGCAAGGCTTGATATTATCTTAACGGATACTAAAATTGAAGATAAGGCAAAGTTCTTCTCTTATGATTATATCCAGAACGCGGAATATACGGAACTTAAAAACAAATACGATATTTACACCATTGCAGGTTATAGCCATAAATTTGAGTTTGGCAATATGTTTGTATGGCCCTGGCAGACGGAAAGAACCATTATTGTGCGCGAGGCTGTATATACTCTCTTTGGTGAGCTTGATACTTCAAAAATTACAAAGGAAGATGCAAAAGCACAGGGGGTTGACAAAATTCCACCGTGGGCGGCTTCTGAATATCACGTAACTCTTGTTTATGAAAATGATACATGGGTTATTGATGGCGTTAAGCGCGTAAGTGATTTTGATTATAAACCACCCCAGACTCCTTCTCTTACCAATGAAGAAATTGACGCATTAAGAACACCTTCACCTGCGCCTACACCAACTTTTAATGCAAGTCAGGATTTTTCAGGTGAGCATCCTGCAAGCATTTCAACACCTATTCGCGGTGATAAAGTAAACGTAAGAATAGGTCCCGCAACGGAATATGACGTTATTGAGGAACTTGAAAACGGCGCAAGAATTACTGTTATGGATGAATCTGACGGTTGGTATCTTGTAAAAACCGAAAACGGTAACGAAGGCTACGTCAGCGGATACTATATTTTATTTGATTAGGATGTTGTTTTATGAAAAGGCAAACAAGTTATGAAAAGGATAAAGTGTTTTTCCACATAATTACCCTTATAATATGCCTTGCCATTATTCTTTTAACAAGCGCAATAATGCTTATAAGTTTTTTCCAAAGAAGCAATTCCCAGATTACTTTGGGCGATGACTATTACGCTTTAAAAAGATATAACGATGAATACTTTTCCCAAAAAATACTCAGTGGTGTAACTGTTTCCGGTGTCGACGTGGGTTCAATGACTGTTTCAGAAGCACGGCAGCATCTTTCGGGCGCAGTTGATTACAATATTAAAATCAAAAAACTTGTCCTTAAATTAGGCGACAAGTTATGGGAATTTGACCGCGATACCTTAAAACTCACCGTTGACGTTGAACAAGCAACGTTAATGGCTTACAAAGTGGGCAGGTACGGCACAACTGATGAGCGCAACGAGAAGCTTGCAATTCTTGATAGCGGTGGCAAGGTGGATATTTCGGCAACCATAATAGGTGAGCCTCAACCTTTATACGATGCACTGTTAAAAATTAAACAAGAGGTTGACATTGAAGCAAAGGATGCATCGGTCAGCTTCCAGTATACAAATCAGCCGATTTATACTTATAGTGATGAGGTTATAGGTAAAAGCCTTGACGTAACTAAGGCTTTCTATGAAATCGAGGCTATGCTCGGTCAGGATAAAGAGGTTGTTGAATATAACCTTACTTTTGACGACGTACAGCCAAGAATAAAACGTGGCGATATTGAAAAAACGTATGCGCTTGTGGGCAAACACACAACAACGCTTTCTGCTTCGTCAACTGCAGGCAGAATACAGAATATTACCCGCGCTCTTGAATCTTTAAATAACAGAGTGTGGATGCCCGGCGAAATCTTTTCCTTTAACCAGTGGGTAGGGGAAAGAACCATTGAAAACGGCTTTGGTATAGGCGTTTTTATCAATGAGGATCAACAGTATGATGAAACTGTAGGCGGCGGTATTTGTCAGGTTTCTACGACTTTCTATTATACGGCACTTTTGTCAGGCGCCAATGCAGTTGGCAGAAACGCGCCCATCGAAATTATTGAAAGAAGTCCACACTCGTGGCCGTCGGAGTATATTGACAAAGGTCTTGATGCTACTGTTTCGTGGCCCCATGCGGACCTTAAAATGTACAATAATACCTCAACACCGTTCTTTATACACTCAACAATCAGCCGCAAAGGCGCAACGCTTTACGTTACGGTTGAGTTTTACGGCACACCTCTTCCAAACAATGCAAAAGTAAAAATTGAAACTGAAGTGGTATCGGAAGTACAACCTCCTGCAGAAGAAATTATTCCTGATACCGAAAATAAATACAATCTTAAACCGGGCGAAACCAAGGAAATAAACAAAGCAAGAAACGGTTATACCGTAAACGTTTACCAAGTATGGCAGGAACCGGGTAAGGAAAATATCAAATCACTTGTAACTGTATCAAGGTATGACCCCATTCGCGGCAAGAGCTACGTTTCAACACAAACGCCAACACCTGCGCCGATTGCCACGCCGCAAGTAACACCGCAGGTGCCTACGGCATAAAAAAGGAGTTTTTATTATGAAGTACGTTGCAATTATCTTAATGACTGTTCTTATGGCAAATCTTTCCTCCTGCGAACTTGAAAGCACTATTTCTGAACTTAAAAATGCCATTTCAGACATTGAAGAAATTATTTCGCAGAAAGATGACAACCCGAGCAGTGAGAATAGCTTTGCAGGCACTATCAGTGGCAATCAGGAGTTTGAAGGCGACGTAATAATCAAGGAATTTGGTACAAGTGATGACGGCGTAATTTCCGTTATTATTCCTGATGACAAAAGTGAAAATACTGAAGAGGAACTTCCTGAAAAGGAAGAGCCAACGGGCAGTGCAAGCGTTGAGGAAGCTTTGTATTATGAAAAGCCCATTACCCATTATACAATTTCCGATAACGGTCAGATAGTGGTAGATGAAAGCAAAAATGATGGTTCCAAGCACGTTATCAGCGTTCCCAAAATCACGGCTAATTCCGCTGTGGCTAAAAAGATTAATGATGAAATGCTTGAAAACGTGAAGTCTATGCACGAAGCCTTGCTTAATAATACTGAAGGCACAAACCTTTACGGTGCTTCCTACGTTTTTGTTGAAAAAAATAATACCATTGCAATTATGCAGGACTTTTATTCAGCTGAACAACTTATCGGTGGCGGTAATTTTTACAGATTCTACTATTATGACTGCGAAACAGAAAAACAGTTGAACTTTGACGAATATCTTTTAAAAGTAGGTTATACAAAGGATTCGCTTAAGGCGGAGTTGAAAAACGTCAAATGCACCTACGGCTATGCTTTATCCTCTGACGACTTTGACAACGTTACCAATGCTTTGTTAGGTGAAAATGAAAAATATCTTGTTGTTTTTTATCCTGATGCTGTAGAACCGGACCCGTCAGAAGCAGTATATATCTTTGAATAAATGTAAATTCCCTCTTTACAAAAAGTAGTCTATAATATATAATATTATAAAATATAAATTAATTTAAGGAGAACTTTTAAAATGAGCAAACGCTATGAAGAAGCCAAAGCTATCTACGCTGCATTGGGCGTTGATACTGATGCTGCAATCGCAAAACTTAAAAACATTCCCGTAGCTATCCATTGTTGGCAGGGTGATGACGTTACAGGTTTCGACCATGACGGCCCTCTTACAGGTGGTATTCAGACAACCGGTAACTATCCCGGCAAGGCAAGAACACCTGAAGAATTAATGGCTGATATGGATAAGGCTATGTCACTTTGCCCCGGCGCAAAGAAAATAAACGTTCACGCTTGCTATGCTATTTTTGAAGATGGCTATGCTGACCGTGATAAGCTTGAACCCAAGCACTTCAAAAAATGGGTTGAATTTGCTAAAGAAAGAAATATGGGTATCGACTTTAACCCCACATTCTTCTCACACGAAAAAGTTAAAGATGGTCTTACACTTTCTTCACCTGACAAGGCAACACGTGATTTCTGGATTGAGCACGGCAAGGCTTGTATCCGCATTTCACAGTACTTTGCTGAAGAAACAGGCGTTCCCTGCGTTATGAATATCTGGACAGGTGACGGTTATAAGGATATTCCTGCTGCCCGCCTTGGCCCCAGACAGAGATACAAGGAATCCATCGAAGCTATCCTTTCCGAGCCCTTCGATAAGAACCTCGTTAAACCTTGCGTTGAGTCAAAGGTTTTCGGTATCGGTGTTGAATCCTTTACTGCAGGCTCTGCTGAATTTACTCTTACATTTGCCGCAACACACGATGGTTGCCTTCCCTTAATGGATAACGGTCACTATCATCCCACAGAAGTTGTTTCCGACAAGATTCCTGCACTTCTTTGCTTCTTCCCTGAAATCGCACTTCATATTACAAGAGGTGTTCGTTGGGATTCTGACCACGTTCTTCTTTTCGATGACGAAACAAAGGAAATCGCAAAGGAAATCGTTAGAAACGATGCATTAGACCGTGTTTATATGGCTCTTGACTATTTCGATGCTTCAATTAACCGTGTTTCAGCATGGGCAGTTGGTATTCGTTCATGGCAGAAGGCTCTTCTTAATGCTCTCGTTACACCTAACGCAAAGCTTAAAGAGCTTCAGGATAATAACCAGCTTACCGAGCTTATGATGCTTATGGAAGAAACAAAAACTCTTCCCTTCGGTGACATCTGGGCAGAATATTGTGCACAGTGCGGTGTTAAGGCTGATGCTTCTTGGTTTGAAGAAGTTAAGGCTTATGAGGCAGAGGTTCTTTCAAAGCGCGTGTAACGAAATAAACTTTGCATTTCTGTGTTACGGCAACCTTGAAAACTCGGTCATTTACCGTTATAAGCAGAGGTTCTTTCAAAACGCGTGTAACGAAATAAACTTCGCATTTTGATATCCTGACAACCTTGAGTTTAAAATAAAAAGCCTGCTTTATGCAGGCTTTTTTATCGGAAAAAATTATTTAAGAAGGTTTTTTTATGAAAAAGAATGGTGCTCTTGATATAATCTGTAAAATTATATCAGTTTTGTTATCTATTGTGTTTGTGGTTATGCTTATTGTAACTGCACTTTTTTATTCGGATACAAACGTGCTTAAACACGAAACACTTACAGAAATAATAACGGACATTGATTTTAGTGAATTGCTTTCAGACTCTGTTATTGAAGGTGTAAAGGAAAAGTACACAACGTTAAGTTTTAAGCCCGTTGTTTTAATGGGAGGTACTTTTAAAAATGAAAGCACAGGTCAAAAAATTACTATATCTCCATACGGTGAAGTTCAGTATGAAACGCCTGTGCAGGCAAATGGCAACAGTTCTCAAAAGGGTAGTGTAGTTTCATCCGGTGATGGTATTTTTGTTGTCGAAGATGGTTCATCAACTGCAATTATAGGTGGTTCTGATGGTCCTACGTCAGTAATAGTAGCGCCTTCACAAAATTCAGGCAGTTCTGCCGAATCTGCTTTTGATGCTTTAATGGAGAATTTTTCCGAAAACGAAGTAAAAATAATTGAAAGCTTTTTGGAAAGTGACGTTGCAAAAGAGGTTCTTGATGAATATGCCAACGTTATAAGCGATGTAATCAGCGGTAAAGAAACACAGCTTGATAAAGAAAAAATCAAGCAGATTATCATTGATAATAAGGAAGAAATAATCACGTTTATAGAAGCAAATACACAGGGCGAACAAGTTAATGCGGAAGAATTTTCAAAGGAAATTGAAAAATTCCTTGATGAAAATATTGATGAAGTTATAAACGTTTTGCCCGAACCAATTGAAGTAGTTAAGTCATTGCCCACAGAAGTTATCGAAATTATAAATATAATAAACAGCGGCATAATTTTGAATGCGCTTTTCACCGTTGATGCAATTATCGCACTTCTTATTTTCGTTTTGCGTCTTTGGGATTTTGCAGGCTTCTTGTGGCTGTCTGTTGACGGCATAATTTCAGGCATTTTGCTTGCGTTTATCTATCTTTCTGTAAACGTGTTCAAGGGTATGTTCTTAGACCTTGTGCCTACAGGACAGGCGGTAATTAGTTCAGTGTTCAATGCAATTACAAACCGCTTATTTATGAGTTTAGCGGTAATTTTAATAGCTGCAATATTGTTTATGGTCATTTTCTTTATTATAAAAAAATCAAGAAGGAAGTAAAAATAACTTGGCAAGACAAAGTTTTGACGTAACGGAAGGTCCGTTGCTTAAAAAAACAATTTTATTTGCAATACCAATAATAATTACAAGCCTTTTACAGACGTTTTTTAACGCGGCTGACTTAATGGTTGTTGGCACTGTTGATGAAATTTATGTTGGTGCGGTTGGCGCAACAGGCGCAGTAATAATGCTTATCGTAAACCTGTTTTTAGGTTTATCGGGCGGCATCGGCGTTATTGTTGCCCAAAGGTTAGGGGCAAGGGATAATGCAGGCGTACATAAAGTTGTTCATACGTCAATGCCGCTTGCAGTAATTGGTGGTATAATTTTAACGGTTATAGGGTTCTTTTACACTAAACCCATGCTCGCTTTTATGGGCACACCTGATGAAATTATCGGTTATGCTGAAATTTATATGAAAATATATTATTGCGGCATGATACCAAGCCTTATTTATAACTTTGGTGCGGCTATTTTAAGGGCATCAGGTGATACTAAAGGACCTTTATATTATCTTACCATTGCAGGTGTTATCAACGTTATACTTAATTTCATTTTTGTAAAGTTCTTTAATATGAACGTTGATGGTGTTGCGTTGGCAACGATACTTTCACAAACAGTTTCTGCAATTTTTGTTGTGCTTTCTTTATCAAAGCGTATTGATGCTATCCGTTTTGATTTCAGGGAAATGAAAATAGATAAGGAAAGCCTTATAAACATATTAAAAATAGGCATACCTGCAGGCTTACAAAGTTGTATGTACAGTATCGCCAATATTATGATACAGTCCTCGATAAATACCTTTGGCGCAGTTTGCGTAACGGGAAATTCAGCGGCAGGTAACCTTGAGGGTTTCGCCTACGTTATAATGAATGCTTTCTATCAAAGCGCAATGACCTTTGCGGGGCAGAATATGGGCGCAAGAAAGTATAAGCGAATAAATAAAGTATTTGGCATAAATATTTTGTGCACCATTGTTGTAGGTCTGTTTATAGGCGTTATCTTTAACGTGTTTGCGGAAATACTTTTATCTTTCTATAGTGTTACAGAGCCCACCGCAGTTTCCTTTGCTAAAATTCGTTTGTTTTATATAACTTTCCTGTACTTCCTTTGCGGTATACTTGACGTTGCAACAGGTGTTATGCGTGGTATCGGCTCATCACTTGCACCGATGATAATGTCCGTTTTGGGCGTTTGCGTTTTGCGCCTTGTATGGATTTATTTTATATTTAACCCCATGCCCCTTGACCCTGCAATTATGCCCCAAAGGGCGGCAACTCTGTTTATAATTTATCCTATATCCTGGGCTATAACCTTTATCGCAGAGACTACTGCATACTTTATTGTTAGGAAAGTAAGGCGGAAGAAGGGGCTTGAAATTGAAGCAGAAGCGTGAACGGAAGCGTAATAATTCCTTGCAACTGTGCGTTGCAGGCAATATAAATCCTCAGTCATTTACCACGTCGGTACGCGCTACGCTTGGCGGTTTTACTCAATAAATTGAGTAAAACCTGATTGGCTCCGCTATACCTCCTTTTCCCCAAAAGGCAATACTGCCTTTTGGAGACCCCAAACTCTTTCGGCTTTAATTACCTGCGCCGCTGATTTGCAAGTTTTATTACGTTTCCTTAGTGTGTGCGAATTCCTTGCAACTGCGCGTCCTCGTTGGCATAAATTATGCTTTACGGTTTTACTAAACATTATCTGATTATATAATTAAAAACCTTGCATTTTTGCAAGGTTTTTATATTATCCACCTATCTGGGCGATTATGTTTTCATTATTTGCGGCTTTTAAAAGCTTCTGCATTTTTTCGTCTGTGGGAGTGGGTACGTCACCCATTAAATATTCGCGGTTAAGACCCACGTATTTATCGTAGCCAAAGCGATGATAGGGAAGAAGATGCATATGCTTTACGCCTATTGAATGTGCAAAGCGAGCGATGGCTGAAATTTCTTCTTCAGTATCGTTAAAGGTTGGTATAACAGGCACGCGCACAATTAAATTTACACCGCTATGGGCAATTTTTCTTGCATTTTCCAATATAAGTTCATTGGGTTGCGAGGTAAATTCCTTGTGCTTCTGGCTGTCTGTATGCTTAATATCAAGTAAAACTGTATCAAGGTGGGGCAGAAGCCTTGCAACCGTTTCCCAAGGAACGCAGGCGGTAGTTTCGATGGCGGTGTTAATGCCTCTTTCGTGGGCTTCGGCTAAAAGAGCCTCGGCAAAATCAGGCTGGCACATACTTTCGCCACCGGATAAGGTAAGTCCGCCACCTGAACGACGGAAATAAATTCTGTCTTTTTCAACCTCGTTTAAAACTTCTTCAACAGTAACGTCTCTGCCTACAGTTTTAATCTTGCCGTTTTCGTTCATTTCCTGAATTTTATATTCCTGTGATTCAGGATTACAGCACCAGCGACAACGTAAAACACAGCCTTTTAGAAAAACTATTGTGCGTATGCCGGGACCGTCGTGAACAGAAAACTTCTGTATATCAAATATGCGACCTTTGGTATTAAGTGCCATTAAAAGCCTCCTTGCTCGGTACGGCTGATAATATCATCCTGAAGTGAGCGTGAAAGAGTTGTGAATAATGCTGAATAGCCTGCAACACGAACAACAAGTGACTTGTAATTTTCAGGGTGTTTCTGGGCATCTAACAAGGTTTCACGGCTTACAACGTTAAACTGCATATGGCTACCTTTCTGGTCGAAGTAACCGCGGATAAGAGAAACGAAGCTTTCAAGACCTGCCCTGCCCTTAAGTGCGGTCGGATGGAATTTCATATTATATAAAGTGCCGTTTGAAGCAATATAATGGTCGAGCCTTGAAACAGAGTTTGCCGCAGCGGTAGGTCCTGAAATATCTCTGCCTGCCGCAGGGGAAACACCGTCAGCAATAGGTGTATAAGCAAGTCTGCCATCAGGAGTTGCACCTGTCTGTGCACCTAAAGGCACGTTTGCGGAAACGGGATACAAGCCTGCCTGGAATTTGCCGCCTCTTGGGTTATCAAACTTTTCAAGCTCTTTAGTGTACACGTAAGCAACTTCACGGGCAAATGCGTCAATTTCTTTTTTGTCGTTGCCGTATTTATCAAGAGAAGTAATATCATCAAGCATTTTCTGATAGAAAGCTTTCTGGTCAGGTGAACACTTGTTTTCTGAAACTTTTTTGTAAATCTCAAAAATTTCTGTTCCTGTAGGTACAGCACCCTTTTCGTGCAACTGAACCACAACCTGAGTTGTAAGTTTTTGTGCTATAGCAGAATCCATATCTTTGCCGAAATTGTTTTCAACGGCAGATTTAAAATCTTCCATAGTATAAGTCTTGTTGTCGAAAACAAGCTTCTTTATTGCCCAAAGCGCGTCGGTCATATTGGCGATACCAAACCCCTGAGGACCGGTGAAATTATAAATTGCACCGCCTTCCTGAACGGATTTACCGCGTTTGATACAATCGTCTACCATGCAGGATAAGAAGGGGAGAGGTGCGCGCTCAGCGTGAGCAACGTCAATAGCGTTATTTGAGTTAACCATTAAGCCAACCATATAATCGCTGTGAGTCTTATAAGCGTTAAAGAATTCCTCAAACGTAGTCATTGAAGTAACTGCAGGTGTTTCAGGTGCAACGCGTACACCCTTGTCAATACCCTGCGAGAATACCATTTCAAGAGGTCTTAACATATTGAAGAATGCGGCATCGTGCCAGCCTTCAGTTTTACCCCAACGTTGAGGTTCAACACAACCGATAATGTTATATTCTCTCGCATCTTCCAAGGTAAGACCGCGTGAAATAAGAGAGGGGATAATAACTTCATCGTTATAGTAAGCGGGCAAACCGATACCTGTTCTTGTAAGGGTTGCCGCCTTAATCATAAGTTCGTGAGGAGTAAGGTTCCAAACGCGCACCGATAATGAGGGCGCAGGAAGCATTGTGTGCAGAGATGCTTCAATACACATATATGAAAGGTCGTTTGTAACGTCAACACCCTCTGAATTCTGTCCGCCGCAGATAAGGTTCTGGAACATTGAATATCCTGCAAAGCCTTCTGCTGATGCGGCATCGCGGCATTTGCTGAGGTCGTTTAATTTTACCCATACGCAGTCCATAAGCTCCTGCGCTTTTTCTAAAGTAAGCTTGTTGGCGTCCATATCCTTTTTGTAGTAAGGATACATATATTGGTCAAATCTTCCGGGCGAAATTGAGTGACCTGAAGATTCCATCTGAATAAGCTGTTGAATAAACCAGAAAGACTGACAAGCCTCGTGGAAAGTGCTTGCGCCGTTTTTAGGTACGTTCTTACAGTTCTCTGAAATTAAAAGAAGCTCTTTCTTTCTTGTTTCATCAGTTTCTTTTTCTGCCATTTCCTTTGCTAAAAGGGAGTATCTTTCTGCGTATTCCATAACGGCTTCAACAGAAATGATAACAGCGTTAAGGAAGTGACTTTTCTTTGAATAATCACTATCTGTAACCTTACACTTTTTAAGTTCGCATACGGCTTCCGCCTTAATGCCGTTAAGACCGATTGCAAGAACTTTGCCGTAGTCAACGGTAACGTGACCTACACCGTTGTAAAAATAGTTACCCGGTGTAAAAAAGTTGTGTTCTATTGCAAGAAGTGTTTCGTCAGCCATATATTCAGTGGCAAGCTCGCTGGTGGTCTTGCCTTTCCAGTAAGCGTTTGCTTCCTTTAAACGAGCTTTCGTTTCTTCTGAGATATAGAAGGGGTCAGCTGAACGGGTTTCAACCGTATCAAACTCACTTTCCAACCATTCAAAAGAAAATTCGGGGAATGTCTGACAACTTCTTGGCATAATCGTAGAAGCACCTACAATAAGTTCCAAAGGTCTTATCGTTATGGGAATATTTTTTAAAATATGGGCAAAAGCCTTTGCCTTTCTTGTAATGATAGGCTCGTTTTCAGTCTGCTTAAATGACTCGGTTAACAAAACCGCACGGTCAGCCTCAATTTCAGGCATATTCTCATAAAGATGGTCTATAAGCTTCTGAATACGAGGTGATTTTTCAATTCCTGTAAAAAGTCTCTGGTCCATATATATAAATCTCCTATGATGATATTTTTCCGTATTCTATTTTATAACAAAACCACATAAATGTCAACACAAAACAAAGAATTTTTTTTGAAATTCTTACATTTTCAAAGAAAAAGCAGGTATAAAACAAGAAAATTATAACAAGTTTGTCAAAAAATTAGAAAATTAAAAAATGTACTATTGACAAATGGCTTCAGACTATCGTAAAATACTAAAAAAAGGAGGTACTTTTTTATGAAAAGAGATTATACTGTATGCGCATATTACTTTCCCCAGTGGCACCACGATCCACAACATAAAACAAGTCCAACTTGGTCTGAATGGGAAGTTTTAAAAGAAGCAGTTCCGCGTTTTGAAGGTCATAATCAGCCTAAAATTCCTTGTTGGGGATATTTAGATGAATCAAAGCCTGAAACAAGTGAAATTCAGATAGATGCCGCCGCAGACCACGGTATCGACGTATTTATTTACGATTGGTATTGGGATATGAATGGCGAAAATACGGGAATGTTTTTAAATTCCGCCCTTGAAAAAGGATTTCTCAAAGCCAAAAACCGTGACAGAATGAAATTTGGCTTAATGCTTTGCAATCACCGTCAGCTTTCCCGTCAGCGCTGGGATGAAATGGTTGATATCGTAATTGACAGATATTTCCCCTGCGAAGAATACTGGGAAATTGACGGCGCAAAATACTTTTCAATTTATGAATTATATACTCTTGTAAAAGGTCTTGGCGGAATTGAAGAAACCAAAGATGCTATTGATTCCTTCTATAAAAAAGCTGAAGCAAAGGGATATAAACTGCACCTCAATTTTGTTGAATGGGGACTTCAGAAAGAAGAAATCACAGGCGATGCCAATGATGTCAGCTTGTATTTAGGTGCAAAAAGCATCACAAGTTATGTGTGGATTCACAATTTTACTCCCAAAGCACCTCTCTATGCGCCCTATGCTCAATGGCGCGACGGAGCAACACCTTTCTGGGAAAAATTTGATAAAAAATTCCAGCTTGAATATTTCCCCAACGTTTCACAGGGTTGGGATTCAAGCGGTCGCTTCGACCCGAAAAAAGAATACGTTGCCGACCCCAATGGTGGTTACTTCTGTACCATTATGTCAGATAATACCCCCGAAGAATTTGAAATCGGACTTCAGCGCAGTAAAGAATTTTTGGATTCCTGCAAAAATACCCACAAAATCGTTACTTTGTACGCCTGGAATGAGTGGACAGAAGGCGGATATCTTGAACCTGAAAAGAAATACGGTTACGGCTATTTAGAAGCAATACGAAAGGTTTTCGGTGTTAAAGAGTAAGGAGAAAAAATGCATTCAATAAGTTTTTTAGATATAAATTCACCAATTTCGGTACACGGAATTCCCTTTTACAATAAAATAGGTGCATTTGAAAGATTGCCCGACTATCTTCGCCAAAAGTATCCTAAATTCGGCAAGTTAGGCAGAACTTGCGCAGGCGCCCGACTTCGTTTTATGACTAATACGAAGAAGCTTTACGTAAAAATGTGCCTTGAAAACGTTGCGATAGATAAGGGAATGGCGTTATGGAGCTCCGCGAGTATAAACGTGTATGCCGACGAAAAATACGTAGGTCACGCATATCCTAATGATTATTCAACTAAAGTTATTGAGGGCGAGTTCACTCTTGACGGCAAATATCACGATATTACCATATTCTTTCCCCGAAACGAAGTTGTGTGGGATATAAGCGTTGCTATTGATGATGAAGCAGATATCCGCAGAGCAACACCCTATAAATACGAAAAACCCATCTTGTATTACGGCTCATCAATTACCGAAGGCGGTTGTTGTTCAAAACCCGGAAATGCCTACAACGCTTTTATTTCCCGTTGGCTTGACGTTGACTATTATAATATGGGATTTTCAGGCTCGGCGGCGGGCGAACTTGACGTATGCGATTATCTTAATTCTATTGAAAAATCAATTTTCGTTATGGATTATGACTACAACGCACCGTCGCCTGAATTTTTAAAAGAAACCCATGAGCCGTTCTTTAAGCGCATAAGAGAATACGATAAAACCGTTCCCGTTGTGTTTATTTCTCGACCCAATCCCGAAAGTGATCCTGAAGATGCAGATAAGCGTTTTGCGATAATCAAACAAACTTACGAAAACGCAAAAGCATCAGGTGATGAAAACGTTTATTTAATTGACGGAAGAACACTTTTTGGCACAGTTGACCGTGAAGCCTGCACCGCTGACGGTATTCATCCAAACGATTTGGGAATGTTCAGAATGGCGGAGAGGATAGTGCCCGTTATAAAAAACATACTTGACAGAACGTGATAAAATCTTGAAACTGCGGGTTGCAGGTAATATAAAATCTCAGTCACTTACCGTTATGTAAGCTCCTTTGATTTTAATTACCTGCGCCCCTGATTTTCAAGTTTTATCGCGTTCTGTGGCTTTGTGAACTGCGGGTTGCATGCGGTATAATCACTCGGTCACTTACCATTATGTAAGCTCCTTCGCGATTAACCTTTGCGCCCCTGATTTTCAAGTTTTATTGCACTTTTTATTGCAATAAAATCTTGAAACTGCGACTTGCAGAAAGTCACTTTACTTAAACACCCTCGACAGATTTGTTCCGTCGAGGGTAATTTTGTTAATAATTAGTTGAATTTACTTTTCGGAAGTCGGAGGGGGATAATCCTTTTTCCTTTTTAAAAATTCTCGCAAAGTAGTTAGGGTCGGCAAAACCGCTTAAGGATGCTATTTCGGTTATGTTTAAGTCGTTTGTCAACAGTAGCGAAGAAGCCTTATTCAAACGGATTGAAAGGAGATATTTGTTGGCTGAAGTGCCAAAAACTTCTTTAAAAGTGTGGCAGAAATGGGAGTAGTTGTAGTGGGACATTTTCGTGAGAGCGTCTGTAGTAATTTCTGAAGCGTAATTTTCGTGAAGATAACTTGCAATGACGTTCATTTTCTCAATTTTTTCTTTGCTGATACCTGCGTGTTGACTTTCGTCAATATAATTTTCGCAAAGAAAACTGATAAGCTGATACATATATCCCTTTGCGGCAAATTTAGAAGGAGCATCGTCCTTATCGAAAAACTCAATAATTTTATACATTAAAGCCGTTACGGTATCATCG
>JAZROC010000125.1:0-4570 GCA_045648525.1 Clostridia bacterium | reverse complement strand
CCTGCGCTCGTTGTTCTCGATATTGAACGTTTCGCTTCTGCGGCTCATAAGCACGGTGTACCGTTAATTATCGATAATACTTTTGCAACACCTTTCCTTTGCAGACCTTTCGAGTTTGGTGCTGATATCGTAACGCATTCAACAACCAAGTATATGGATGGTCACGGTGCGGCAGTAGGCGGTTGTATTGTTGATAGCGGAAAATTTGATTGGACCAAGTATCCCGATAAATTCCCCGGCCTTACAACGCCTGATGAAAGTTATCACGGAGTAACCTATACCGAACGTTTCGGTCTTGCAGGTGCGTTTATCACTAAAGCAACTGCTCAGCTTATGCGTGATTTCGCTTCAATTCAGTCACCTCAGAATGCTTTCTTATTAAATCTTGGTCTTGAAAGCCTTCACGTTAGAATGGAACGTCATTCTGAAAATGCTCTTAAAATTGCAAAATTCTTATCAACCCATCCTCTTGTTTCGTGGGTAAAATATTCAGGTCTTGAAGGCGATAAGGACTATGCTCTTGCAATGAAGTACCTTCCCAAAGGCCAGTGCGGTGTTGTAAGCTTTGTTGTTAAAGGCGGAAGAAAAGCGGCAGAAGCCTTTATGAAAGAGCTTAAAATGTGCGCTATTGAAACACACGTTGCAGATGCTCGTACTTGTTGTTTACATCCTGCTTCAGCAACACACAGACAGATGAATGATGCTGAACTTGTTGCCGCAGGTGTTTCACCTGATTTAGTAAGACTTTCAGTAGGCATCGAAAATGCCGATGACCTTATCGAAGACCTTGATCAGGCACTTAATACATTAGCTTAAGGAGAATTTTATGCCAATTAAAATACCCAATGCGCTTCCTGCAACAGAAACGCTTTTGAGTGAAAATATTTTCGTAATGACTGAAACCCGCGCTCTTTCACAGGATATAAGACCGTTGAAAATATTGCTTTTAAATCTTATGCCTACGAAAGTTGAAACTGAAACTCAACTTGCCCGTCTTTTAGGCAATACACCTCTTCAGGTTGAACTTGAACTTATTCATACAAGCACTCACGAATCCAAAAACGTTTCAAAAGAGCATCTTCTTGCTTTCTATAAAACGTTCAAGGATATCAAGCATAATCATTATGACGGTATGATTATTACCGGTGCGCCTGTTGAAAAACTTGATTTTGAACAGGTTGAATACTGGGATGAACTTTGCGAAATAATGGAGTGGACAAAAACACACGTAACAAGCACATTCCATATTTGCTGGGGTGCTCAGGCGGGACTCTATTATCATTTCGGTATTGGTAAATATCCGTTAAAAGAAAAAATGTTCGGTGTTTTTCCACACATTGTTGAAAGACGTAATTCAATGCTTTTCAGAGGTGCAGACGACATCTTTATGGTGCCACATTCACGTCATACGGAAGTTAAAAGGGAAGATATCGAAAAAGTTCCTGAATTAAGAATTTTATCGACAAGTGAAGAAGCGGGCATTTATGCCGTTGCAACTGATTCGGGAAAACAGATTTTTATTACGGGACATTCGGAGTATGACCCCGAAACTCTTAAGAAAGAGTATATGCGCGATAAAAATCTCGGTCTTGATATAAAAGTCCCCAAAAATTATTTTCCTGATGATGACGATACGCGTGATCCTCTTGTTTCTTGGCGCAGTCACGCAAATCTTATATATTCAAACTGGCTTAACTATTACGTTTATCAGGTTACACCTTACGAAATAAAGGTAGATGAATAACAACTTAAACGCAGTATTTGTTACTGCGTTTTTGATTTTTTTTATGTTTTTTTGCAAATATCGTTTGACTTTATCGCTTTAGTGTGCTACAATGTGAAAAAATAAAAAAGAACGGTAGGGTTTTAGATGAAAAAACTTGACAAACAAACACTTGAAAATTTTTATAAAGCAATTCTTCTTATTAAAAATACGGAGGAATGCGAAAATTTTTTCAATGATATCTGCACTATTCAGGAACTTGAAGCCATCGCACAACGTTTTGATGTTGCTCAGAAGCTCATAGAGGGCAAGGTATATACTGAAATAAGTACCGCAACGGGTGCAAGTACCGCAACTGTTTGCAGGGTAAATCGTTGTATCAAATATGGTAACGGCGGATATAAGACGGTTATTGACAGATTGGAGAAGAACGATGATTAACGAATCACTGTTGAAAAACGAAGAACTTGCAGTATATAAACTTCGTTCATTATATTCAAAATACGGTTATACTCAATATAAAATGAGCAAGTTTGAAGAATATGATTTATATGTAAGAAATAAAGATTTTCTTATTTCGGATAGAGTAATTACGTTTACTGATACAAACGGAAAACTTCTTGCGTTAAAACCTGACGTAACTCTTTCTATAATAAACCACCTTGGCAATTCTGAAATTCAGAAACTTTATTATAATGAAAATGTTTATCGTGTTTCGGGTGAGTCGCATCGGTTCAAAGAAATTATGCAAACGGGTCTTGAATGCGTAGGTAATATAGGTCTTTATGAAATTACCGAAGTAACTTCTTTAGCAGTAAAAAGCCTTATGATGATTGATGAAAATTATCAGCTTGATATTTCTCACGCAGGCTTTGTTGAAGCTGTACTTGACGAAAATAATATTTCCGAAGATATTATGTCTACGGTAATGGAATATATTTCCCTTAAAAATCAGGGCGGAATAACAAAACTTTTAAAAGAAAACATAATTTCAGAAATTCAGGCAGAAGCTCTTAACGCACTTGTTTCTGACTACTCTGATATCAATGATTTTTCATTAAAAATTACTTCTGAAAAAGCCCTGAATGCATTTAATGAATTTAAAAAAGTTATTGATACGCTTAAAGCGCTTGGTTTAAATGAGAAAGTTCGCATTAATTTTTCTCTTGCGAACAATATGAGTTATTATAGCGGCATTGTTTTTAAAGGATATATCGAAGGTATTCCTACAGGTGTTCTTTCCGGTGGTCAGTATGATTCATTAATGAAAAAATTAAAGAAGAATGTAAGTGCTATCGGATTTGCTGTGTATATGGACAGCTTTGAACGCCTTAACATTAAAACGCAGGAATATGACGTTGATATTTTGTTTGTTCCTGAAACAGACGAGCCTGAAAAAATAATGAAGGCTGTTGAAAAACTTTCGGCAAACGGTGAATCAGTTCTTGTTTATAAAGAAGTACCTACAAAAATAAAGTATAAACGCCTTGTTTATGGAAAGGAGTTGTTATAATGCTTAACGTTGCACTTCCTAAAGGCAGGCTTGGTGAAAAAGTTTATGATCTTTTTGAAAAAGCAGGATATGAGTGTCCTTCAATAAAAGAAAATAACAGACGTCTTACTTTTGAAAACGCTGAAAAAGGAATAAGATATTTTTGGGTAAAACCGTCAGACGTTTCCATTTACGTTGAGCGCGGTGCTGCCGATATAGGTGTTGCAGGCAAAGATATTTTGCTTGAATATGAGCCTGACGTATATGAATTACTTGATCTTGATATGGGCAAATGCCGTATGGCAGTTGCGGCACCGAAAGGTTTTAGGGATAATACTGCAACGACTTTGCGTGTTGCAACTAAATTCTCAAATATAGCGGCAAAACATTATCAGCTCAAGGCAAGAGATATTGATATTATCCACCTTAACGGATCAATCGAACTTGCGCCTATTTTAGGACTTTCCGACGTTATCGTTGATATCGTTGAAACTGGAAAAACTCTTTATGAAAACGGTCTTGAGCCTATAGAAGATATCGTTTCAATAAGTGCGCGTCTTATTGCTAATAAGTCTGCATATGGCTTTAAACAAGCACAAATCAACGAAATTAAAAATAAATTACAACAAATTGTGGAGAACAAAAATGATTAAGATTTTTAAATATGGCACAGTTTCCAATGATGAAATATTTGCCCGCAATAATCCGACGGGTGACGTTTCAGATATTGTAAAAGATATAATCGAAAATGTAAAAATAAATGGCGATAAAGCATTAAAAGAATATGCCCAAAAATTTGATGGTGCAACTCTTGAAAGTATAGAAGTTACCGAAGAAGAGATAAATGAGGCATTTAATATTGTTGAACCTGAATTTATCCGTATTTTAAAAGATGCGGCAGAAAATATAAGGGAATTTCATTCTTTGCAAAAAAGAAACAGCTTTATTTTGAATAATAAAGAAGGTGTCGTAATCGGTCAAAAAGTTCTTCCTATTGAAAAGGTAGGTCTTTACGTGCCCGGCGGTACGGCGGCATATCCTTCAACTGTTTTAATGGATTCCATTCCTGCAAAAATCGCAGGTTGCAGCGAAATTGCTATTACAACTCCGCCAATGAAAGATGGCAAAGTTAACCCTGTAATTCTTGCGGCTGCAAAAATAGCAGGAGTAGACAGAATTTTCAAAGTAGGTGGGGCACAGGCAGTTGCGGCACTTGCATACGGTACTGAAACAGTTTCAAAGGTTGATAAAATTGTTGGTCCCGGCAATGCTTTTGTTGCTGAAGCAAAGCGTCAGGTTTACGGTATGGTCGATATTGATATGATTGCAGGTCCCAGTGAAATTCTTGTTGTTGC
>JAZROC010000124.1:0-4937 GCA_045648525.1 Clostridia bacterium | reverse complement strand
GTTTAAGGATGACGTAAAAACTTTAATCCGTGAAGACGTTTATACTGAAAAGAAAAACACTTTTACAAATGATAAAACAGATGAAGAAGTTACTGATGTAACTGAAACACCTGCAACTGACGAAGTTACAACAGATGTAACACCTGTTGTAGCTGCAGAAACAGAAAATCCTGCTACAGCACTTAAGCAAACTGTATTTAAACTTGTTGAAGAAAATGACAACTATGAATTTTACTTCAATGAAGAATTTTTAGAGATTGCTTTAAAGAGCAAGAAAACAGGTCAAGTATGGTATTCAAACCCTGCACCTTCTGAAAAGGCAGCAGGTATCCCCGGTGAAATGGCAAGTCAGCTTTCCTTGTTCTATCTTAATAAGGAAGATGGAAGCCAGAAAACCCTTGAAAGCTATACGGACTGCGTACTTATTTCTGACCCTGAAAATCAGAAAAATCAGTTCTACGTTGTAAATCACAATGGTAACCTTCGTGTAATTTACATTCTTGGTCTTATTAAGCCTGACTATGTAATTCCTACATGTATGGAGGGTGAGCTTGCTGAGGAACTTGCTGATAAGTTCAAGGCTGCAGGCAATGCCGTAGTTTCATCTTATATCAGAAACGGTGTTGTTTTCACAAAAGTTACTCCTCAGACTTGGGCAAAATATACGCCTGACGTTAAGAATGAGTATCTTAAAATAGCTCCTTTAATGGAAGATATCATTAAAGAGGGCAAAACAGTTTATATCATTAAGGACCAGACAAAGTGGAATAACACACGTCTTATGAGAACTGTTGAAGAAGCTTTTGTCAACATTGGCGGAATGACTCTTGAACAGCGTAATGAAATAAACGAAAAGTTTGGCTTTGTAAGTGAAGCTCCCAAAACTTTCTGGATTCCTGTTGACTATGACCTTACAGAAAATGGCTTGAACGTTTCAATTCCCAATGAAGAAGTTAAATATGATACTGAATCATTGGCAATCGCAACAATCGACATTCTCAAATACTTTGGTTCTGCTTCAGAAAAAGAAGAAGGTTATATGTTTGTTCCTGATGGTTCAGGTGCCATTGTTAACTTTAACAACGGAAAAACAAATATAACAAGTGACGTTCGTGTTCAGCTTTACGGTCTTGATGATGGTCGTGTAACTCTTCAGAAGCCTTTTGCTAATGAAGGTGCATACCTTCCTGTATTCGGTATCAAACGTGCAGAAACAGCAATGTTTGCTATTATCGAATCAGGCGATACCAATGCAACAATTATTGCTGATATCGCAGGTAAAAATAAAAACGCTGTTGACCGTAACAGATGTTACTCAAGATTTAAGATGTCTGAGTATGAAGAAGTTCAGTTCAAGAGTGCAGGCAAAACAGCAAGAATTTATCAGAACGAAATGAATACTGATGATATTT
Source organism: Clostridia bacterium (assembly GCA_045648525.1). Lineage (GTDB taxonomy): Bacteria > Bacillota > Clostridia > Christensenellales > QALW01 > UMGS1322. The sequence continues at coordinate 3,525 of JAZROC010000124.1, read as the reverse complement.
CTATTACATATACTTTGCTTGAAGGTGAGAAAGCAAACTATAGCGGAATGGCAGAGTATTACAGAAATTATCTTCTTTCAAAGAATGTTCTTTCAAAGAAAGAATTTGCTGAAGTTCCCTTTAATATTGAACTTGTTGGTGCTTACGACCACGAAACAGCCTTCATGGGTGTTCCTTATACTGAAACAAACGCAATTACAACCTTTGCACAGTGCAAAGAAATATTAGCACAGCTTTCAGAAAAAGGAATCAAAAACGTATCAGTTAACTATAAAGGCTGGGCAAATAATGGTGTAAGAAACACTGCATTTAACAGAGTTAAAGTTCTTAAAGAGTTAGGTGGTACAGAAGGTCTTAAAGATTTACTTGCTTATGCTGATGAATTAGGTGTTAGCTTGTATTTTGAAACCGAACTTGCTTTAGTTTATGATTCAGTTATGTTTGATGGATATAGTGAGTTTACTGATGCTTCCAGACTTGTAACACGTGAAGTCGCATATCATTATCAGTTCCTTGATGACTGGAATACCGCAGCTAACATTAACAAAGCATCAATCGTTTCACCTACACTTATCTATGATATCTATGCTGAAGATAATTCAAAGAGCTTTGCAACAAAGCTTCTTAACGATATTAATGAGCTTAATATCAAGGGCGTAAGCCTTGGTAGCCTTGGTTATAATCTTCCTGCTAACTATAAGGTTAAAGACCTTAAAGACAGGGGGGAGGTTGCAGATACTTATGCCGCAGTTGCTGAAAAGTACAGTGAAAATCTTAACGTTATGACAAAGGGAACAAATGCATATATGCTTCCTTACGTTGATGAGATTTTTGAAATCAGTAACACAAGCAGTAAGTTTATTTTAGCTGACTTGTCAGTACCTTTCTATCAGATGGTAATTCACGGTTGCGTTGAATATTCAGGTGACCCCATCAACCTTTATGGTGATACACGCCAGGCATTCCTTCAGGCTGTTGAAGCCGGCTCTGGTTTATACTATCGTTGGTGCTATGCTTCTAACGATGCTGTTCAGGATCTCTGGTTTGAAGGTATGTACTCATTAAACTACAATTCATGGATTGATGAAGCTGCAGCTATGTATAAAGAATATAATGAACTTCTTAAATCAACTGCAAATTCATTTATCACCGAACACGAAAACGTTGCTGAAAACGTAAACAAAGTAACATATGAAAATGGTGTTTCTGTTTACGTGAACTATGGTGCAACAGAATATACAGCTGCAGACGGCACTGTTGTTAATGCAAAATCATTTGCGAAGGGAGGAAACAACTAATGAAAAAGCCAAAAAGTTATAAATTAGGCTTGATGACAAGACGTTCTTTGTCAGGCTGGCTTTTCGTACTTCCCTTTATTTTAGGTTTTATCTTCTTTGTTATATCACCTCTTTATACGGCTCTTGTTCTTTCGTTCAATGACCAGGTGTTCAACAGTGTAACAGGTGTTATTAACATTGAACCTTACGGTTTCCAGGCATATGTTGATGCCTACACAAAGCAGGCTGATTATATCAATGCCCTTATTAAAGCGGGTTCAGATATGATTATTACAGTACCCTGCGTTCTGATTTTCAGTTTCCTTATGGCAAACGTACTTAACCAGAACTTCCACGGCAGAACCTTTGCCCGTGCGGTATTGTTTATGCCTGTTATCACATCAGCCGGTGTCGCAGCTTTGTTGCTTGCAGGTGAAACTGGTGTTGACTCCGGTCAGATGGAATCTGTTGGTTCACAATCAATGAACCTTGCAGGAAGTATTCAGGAGTCTATCGGTGGTACCTTTGGTGAGTTTATAGGAACTGCCTTTGATAAGCTTAGCGGCATTATCAATGGCGCAGGTGTTCCAACACTTATTTTCCTTGCAGGTCTTCAAACCATTTCACCCTCAATCTTTGAATCTTCAAAGGTTGAAGGTGCAACAGGTTGGGAAAACTTCTGGAAGATTACTTTCCCGATGATAAGTCCTATGATTCTCGTTAACACTGTTTATATTATGATTGAGAACCTTTGCGCTCCCGGTAACCCTGTTATCAGTTATGCAAACTCATCTGCAGTTGTTGAAACCTATGACCGTATGGCGATGAGCTGGATGTACTTCTTTATGACAACAGTTATAATTGCCGCGGTTGCAGGAATTATATCAAAACTTGTTTATTATGAGAACTAAGGAGGTGTAGTCGATGGAAAAACTTGATAAAATTAAAATGACAAACGAAGTTGGCGCAGAAGAAGTTGATAACTTCGTCATCCCTACACTTACACCTTGGCAAAAGTTCACTCGTGCATTGTTTGGTAAAACAACATTCAATTTTATATGGGCAGTTATTAGAACAGTACTTCTCATTGGTATCTGCTACTTGATTGTTTATCCCATACTTTTAACTGTTATTACCTCATTTATGTCACAGCAAGACGTTTATGACCCCACTGTTATTTTGATACCTACTTCAATTAACGTTAACAGTTATATTGCTATGTGGCAGTTTGCAAAAATACCTCAGTTGTATTTAAACTCATTTACATCATCTCTTGCATTTGCAGTTTTACAGATGTGCTCATGTATGGTTGTGGCTTATGGTCTTGCAAGATTCAAATTTAAGGGAAACAACTTTATTTTCCTTATGTGTATCTTCACATTGACGGTTCCCATTCAGATGCTTACTGAGGCTATGAGATTCAGATATCAGGCTTTCAACCCCTTGTTTATGTTCTCGTTTGGTGATCAGCTTAAAACTATCCCCAACATTGACCTTACACGTGGTTGGACGGCTATCGGTCTTCTTTCAGCAACGGCAACAATGTATCGTAACGGTTTGTTTGTATTCCTTCTCCGCCAGTACTTTGTTAACCAGCCTAAAGAGCTTGAAGAAGCTGCTTATATCGATGGTGCAGGCCCCTTCAGAACCTTTGTTCAGGTTATGCTTCCCAGTGCATTGCCTATGCTTGTAACAGTTTTCCTGTTTGCTTTCGTATGGCAGTATAATGATAGAAACTATGTTTCTATGCTTAACCCCAATGCAAAGGTTATGGCTACACAGATTATAGGTATGGGTTCAAAATATGTTACCGGTGTTCTTGATAAAACCGGAGACGTTGTTCTTAACTCGTTATATCAGTCAGCATGTACCGTAATGCACGTCGCACCTATTATCGTTCTTTATTGCTTCTGTCAGAAATTCTTCGTACAGAGTATCGAACGTTCAGGTATGGTAGGTTAATAAAAAAGTCAATAAGCCGAGCAAAATGCTCGGCTTATTTTTTTATGTTGTAAAGATATTCTTAAGTTTTGAGATACATTTATTATAGCCTGTTGTGTGGCTTTTTGCGGTAAGTATTTTCCATTCGCAGTCAGAACAAATGGCTTTTCCTAAAATAACAATATTCTCTTTTTTATCCTTATTACATATACAACACTTAAGCATATTCATTTCACCTCAAAAAAATTCTTAACTGCTTATATATATAATATTCTTTTATTTTAAAAAGGTTAAAAAATAACTCGGT
>JAZROC010000123.1:0-5648 GCA_045648525.1 Clostridia bacterium | reverse complement strand
GAATATACGTAAGGTCCGTCGGGGTGCTTGTCTGCCCAGTCGCGCACCTTCTCAAAATAATGGTATAAATGGTCTTCCTGAGTGGTATTATACTGCTCAACTCCGGGTACGTCAATACATCTTCCCATGGTGGGTCTGCCGTGGGTTAAAAGGGGGAACTGCACAAAAGGAATTGTTTGCGCAAAATATTCGTCCATATCAAAGCGCGTTTCAAACCAGTTTGTCATACGTGGTTTATCGGGGCAAGGTACAAGGAAAGGCTCGTACATTTTGCCTGCACCGCACTTTGAATCAAACTGACATTCGCCAATCCACAGATAATCGTAATATTTGCCTCTTACGGGAGCGCGGTCACTTTGACCTATATGTAATTTATATATACCACCGCGTTTTTTTACACCTTCATAAAGGCATTGGATAAGGTCCTCGGCTTCGGGGTCGTATTTTTCCAAAGGCTCGTTTTCATAGTTGCGCTGATTTTCAGGAATTTCAACATATTTACTGTTTTCCCAATCGTAGCCCCAATCGTTAAAGATGCCGTCAAAGCCGTAGGTTTCCATAATATTAAAGGTTCTTGGAATTATAAAGTTACGCCATTTTTCACTGCCTGCCCAGCCTAATCGGTATGAATAGTGCATATCGGTGCAACCGCCTGTGCAACGTGAAAATTCTTCGGTATAATATTTTGATTTGTTGTGTATGTAAGATGCAGAACAATAAGGTATAATCTTTATGTTAAACTGATGACACAAATCAATAAATTTAAGCATACCATCGTGGTCGCAACTGTGCCACTTGTCACTACCGTACTTTTCAATGGTGTCATTCCATTCCTCGTGAACCTGAATCATATCAACACCGTTTTCAGCGTAGGATTTTAAAAGATTATAATCATATTCAGTGGGCGTTATACTCATCTTTTGGGGATAATCGCCAAGATAATAAATTATTTGTCCCGGAAGATAATTGTTTATGCGCAACTGACGAGTATATTCTTTTATATCTTCGCGTGCGCTTTTTAAATTAATCATTCGGGTTTTATGCTGACTTTCATTAAAATTATGCATAGGAAACCTCCATTCGTATATATTATACCAAATTTAAACGGTAAAATAAATTGCATTTTTTAATATAAATATTGCATTTTTAACTTTCTTGTGGTATTATTAATAGAAAAGGAGGGGGGTTTATGCGCATTACATACAGCGGTATGGATTTTTCAATAAATCATGGAGAAGGACTTAATCCTATGAAAATCAACTGTAATGAGCATATGCATTCCAGACACGAAATGCTTCTTATAGTGCGAGGAAATGCAAGCTACTGTATTGATGGACATAAGTTTAGGCTGAATCATTACGACCTTCTTTTTATACCTGCAAACACATATCACTTCCTTATACCTGAAGATGAAAGCACCTATGAAAACTTCGTTATCAATGTTGATGAGAAGTTTCTTGATGATGAAAGATTTCAGGCGCTGTTCAGACCGCCCTACAGAATAAACATCCGCAAGGATGAGGTTATGATAGGCTTTTTTGAAAATTATAAGAGCCTTTCAAAAATTCTTTCCGAGGAAGATTTGAAATTTGTGGCAAAAAGGATTATAGAGCAGATCATTATCTGTTCAATGTATAAACCTAAAGAGGGCAAATTAAACGACAAAAATACGTTAGGACTTATAAGCCAATATATTGCAGAAAATATTGAAAGGCCTCTTGATTCAAAAATCATTGCGCAGGAATTTAATTTTACAAGCTCTTACATACAAAACTTATTTTCAAAGGAAATGGGCATCGGCATAAAGCATTACATAAACAAAAAGAAGATTTTTGCGGCGCACAGGGAAATTCAGAACGGCTTACTGCCGTCTGAAGTGGCTGATAAATACGGTTATCAGAACTATTCGTCCTTCTATCGCCAGTACGTAAAGGCCTTTGGAGTATCGCCTAAAAAGAAGTGAAGAAAAATGGACTATCGCATGCGTTGTATCCGTAAGGACACAACGCGGCGATATAAATCCCTCACGGGATTTTCGATATGTGCTTCGCACTCGATATGCGTTATACGCGCGATATGACATTGTCAATGTAATTGGCAGTAACATTGTGATAAATAGCTTTTTGGTTTTTTTCATTTTTAAAAGCTCCTTTCTGAACAATATTTGTTCAAAAAAGAGCTTGCAAATTTCGCGAGAAATAAAAAGGAGATATCTTCTTTAGAGAAGTATCTCCTTTTTGCTTCATCTTATAAAATAATCACAGATAATCTCTGCGGGATTTTTGTAAAACTGGTGGCGCATAGCTTCTTTCTGCTTTGAAAGAGCCTGCTCATTAAAAAGACGTTTCATAATTAAGCGTGGAAGCCTTGATTGGTCGTTGGAAGCAAGTGCCATACCGTGAGTAAGAAAGAAGTAACGGTTATAACTTTCACAGCCTGATACGGCATCAATAAACACAAGGGGAAGCCTTTTTGTTGCGGCTTCGGTTACGCTTAAGCCACCCGCCTTGGTTACGTATAAATCGGCACTGTCCATTAAAGCGGGCACGTTGCTCACAAAACCCACAACGTCAATGTTTTTTGAAGAAAATTTATCAATTTTCTTTTTTAACTTTTCATTTGTACCGCATACTACGGTTAAATGGACGTTTTCGGGCATAATTGATTTCAATTTTTCAGTAATATCCTCCATCGGACCGCAACCCATACTGCCGCACATCATAAGCACGTGCTTTGAATTGTAGGGGATATTAAGTTGACGGCGCGCAAGATTTTTGTCGCCTGAATAATAGAAAATTTCCTTTACCGGAATACCTGACGGAATAAGCTTTTCTTCAGGTACACCGCAGGCAATAAATTCACCTATCAGGTCCTGATGAGGAATAAAGTATGCGTCAAGATTTGATTCGGCAACACCGGGCGAGCAGGTATAATCAGTTGCCACAAAGGCAGTTTTTATGGTAAGGGAATATTTTTTTACAAGTTCAGTTACCATTAACGCAGAGAACACGTGCACGCAGATAATGCCTGAATATCCGCCTTCTTCAACGTAAGCTTTCAGCTTATCAACACCTAAACAGAAGAAGTGGTATGCAACGGAATCGTCTGCAAAAACTGATGGATTCTTTTCGGCAAGTTCATATCCTCTGTCAAACAAAACGGGAGCGTAACGATATAATTTTGTGTGCATATTGCCAATAAAGTCCGACATATTTTTTGAAACGAAGGAAAGGGCATCGGCACTTTCGCAATCTATATTGTAGTTATTGAATTTTTCTTTAATCGAATTGGCGGTGGAATTGTGACCCTGACCGGTATTGCAGGTAAGTATAAGTATTTTCATAAAATCACCTCTGTGAAATATTATAGAGCCATAAAATGCTGTTGTCAATGGAGAAAAAACGAAAAATAAGTGAAAAAACTGTCGGATTCAAGTCCTTGACGAAGGCGACCAAAAGGAATATAATAAAAATACTGAAAGAAGTGATTTTTATGAGAAATGATGATACCGTTACCATATTTTTTCGCGCGCTGGCAATAACGCTGTCTATTGCTATAATTGCCGTTGCATTGCTTTATGGCGGCTGGCTGTATTTTACGAAAAATATGACGGGCGAGGTTTATAATCCCAACGTCAGTGTGGATGTTGAAGAACAGTTTATTTATGAAACCTCCGCAGGCAAACTTAATGAAAAAATTAAAAACTGGTATGACAACGGTCAACCTGCAAAAGCAGACGGAGTTATGAATATCCTTCTGATAGGTATGGATATTGATACAAAGGATATGTCTAAAAACTCACGTGCCGATGCAATGCTGTTGGTTTCAGTTAATCAGAATACAAAGGAAATCAAAATGGTTTCGCTTTTTAGAGATCAGTACTGCTATATGGTGCATAACGGCAAGGAAAGTTTTGAAAAACTCCACCACGCAAACAACTATGGTGGACCTGAAATGCAGATAGATTTAATTGAAAAGTACTATAAAATTTCCATTGATAATTACGTGCTTGTAAATTTCTATTCATTGCCTAAAATTATTGATAAAATGGACGGTGTTACCGTTACCATTACCAAAAACGAAGCAGAATATATGAACACCTATTGGGGCACGAAGGTAAAGACGGGCGAAAATAGATTGGACGGTGATACGGCACTTATCTATATGCGTATTCGTCACCAGACAGGCGGTGATACGGCACGTGTGGGCAGACAACAGCAGGTGTTAAAGTCCATTATGAATGAAGTGGGCACTATGAACAAAGGGCAGCTTCTTTCCGTTATAAGCGAAATGACAAAGTACGTGCGCACAGGATATTCTTCGGAAAATCTGCTTTCACTTGGCACAGAAGCCTTCGTAAATGGCTGGTTTAATTATACGGTGAAAAATTTAAGCTTTCCCGATGAAACCTGCGCGGTAGATTCAACTATTAACGGTGCGTGGTATTGGCTTGTTGATTTCCCCATTGCCGCACAAGGCTTGCAAACAGAACTTTTTGGTAAAAGCAATATAGTTCTTCTTGAAAACAGAAAACCTTGGGTATGAAAAAATGACAGAGTTTTGCTCTGTCATTTTTATTTTTTTATCTGAATGGATCAAAGGGAAGTTTTAAATCATCATCGTCGTCAGGTGTTGGTGTAGGCGTAGGTGTAGGTGTTGGGGTAGGAGTAGGTGTAGGTGCAGAAGTAGGTGTTGGGGTTACTTCGGGGCCTAAAACTACGTCAGGGTCTGCAAGATACTGTTTAAGTCTTAATAAGTCTTTTTTATTTACCGCGTCATCATAGAAAACGTTTGCCGCTTCCTGATTAATTATATAAGTGGAGTCTGCCAAAAATTTGCGCAGGGCAAGGTCGTCTTTTTTGTTAACGAAGGTATCAGAGTTGACGTCACCGTAGATAACGTTGTAATTATAAACAAAGTCTGCTTCAAAGAATGGCGCGTTGTAGAATTCTTCTACGCGCACGTTATTCCATCGAGGTTTAGAAGCTGAATAATAAACGGTTTCTAAAGAGGTGCAATTATTAAAAACATTGCTATCAATATGCTCAATAGTTGCAGGAAGTGTTACAGATTTTAAATTTTCGCAGGAAGAAAAAGCGCTTGAATTAATGCGCACAACACCGTGCGGAACAACTATTTCTGTTAAATTATTGCAGAAAGAAAATGCGCCGGAAGGAATAACCGTAATGTTTTTTGGAAGAGTTATGCTTTCTAAATTTTCGCAACCGTAAAAAAGGTAATCAGAAATGGCGGTTACAGTATCGGGAATAATTGCAGTCTTTAAATTTTTGCAGTTGTAAAATACCCAGCCTGCAAGGTGCGTAACGCCGTCAGGGATAACAATGTTTTCTAATGCGCTGTTATAAAAAACCTGACTTCCTAAATCTGTAAGATTTTTAGGCAGGGTAATTTCGGTTAAACTTGTACAACCTGAAAAAACGCTGTTTCCGATTTTTCGTACGTTATCGTGAAAAATTACTTCGCTTAATGAGGTGCAACCTGAAAAGGCTTCGTTAAGAATATCAAGTGTTGCAGTTGGAATCGTTATACTTTTTAAGGAAGTGCAACCTGAAAAAGTCCATGTTTCAATTCTGCTTATGTTTTTTGAAAGTGTTATATTTTCTAAATTGGTGCAGTTTTCAAAAGCG
>JAZROC010000122.1:0-3014 GCA_045648525.1 Clostridia bacterium | reverse complement strand
CCCCAACTGTTCTCCTATTTCTCTGTAGGTTAATCCTGCTTCTCTTAGCTCCACGATTTCTTTCTCATATTGCTTTATGTGTCGGTATTCTCTGGGCATAGTAAAACCTCCTATGGTACTTTCTTTCATTCTACCATAGGAGGTCTTTTTTGTCATTGTCCGTTTTTAACGGAGCGGTTCATTTTGAGCTCAGTTCTTTTTTTATTCAAAGTATTTAATGATAGCAACTATATTATTCCCAATCCAATACTTCCCAATCTGCAGGTGGTTCGCCAAGGTCTATTATATCCATAACTTTTCCGCCTTCTAATGCTGACTGGTGAGCCATAAGACCTGGTATATTCCAGCGTGCTACAGCCCAGATATTTGTGGGCGAAAGTTTTCCTGTATCATACGCACGACAGAAATCATCAATAAGAAAATGATGTGTGCCGTTGTGACCATTTTCCAAACCTTCATACTCTTTAGGAAGTCTTTCCATCGGCTGTATAGGTGAAACATCAAAAAATCCTGCGCCATTAGCTATTCTCTGAATAGCAGTATCATAATCCTCACAAATTTGAGTATATATATTTGTCGGTTGTAATTGCTCCGTTACATCTATCATATCAACCTTTGTGTTATTCTCTTTATTCCACGTTGAAAGATGATGCCTTGCAACAGAGAATTCATAACCGCCATCAGTTCCGTAAAACTGCGAAATATATGTTTCAGGAGCCTTCCAGCCAACGCAACGGTTTTCACTGATACGTGCTATACCGCCATTGGAAAGTTCCAATAACATTACCGTATTTGAGAAAGGATTGTTGTATAAATTCTGACCGTCAGTTCCATAAATATCAGTTCTGGGACTTTCTTTATAGCCCATTGCTACAACCTTTTTTGCATAAACACCGGGCATAGCACTTAAAATCATTGATGTTGATTGTGTGGGATAGAACATAGGCGGAATACCTGCAAACTTTTTCCAATCCTCACCGCCTGAACTACGGAAACTTTGCTCCATATTTCTGATATCATGGTTATAATGTGCTTCACCGTAAGCGAATTTGCCAAAAGTTCCTTTTTTAAATTCTCTACGGCAGAAAATTGCAGGTGCACGGTAAAAACCTGTTTCCCCCATTGAATATGTAAGTCTTGTTTCTCTTACAAGTTTTTCAATTTCAATAAGCTCGTTTATATCAACCGCTCCCGGAACTGAACTATATACGTGCTTTCCTGCTTTGAGAGCATCTATTACCATTTTACCATGCTTAAAACGCTGTGTAAAAATAGCAATACTGTTAATTTTTTCTGATGCTAAAGCCTCTTCAAAACTTTCAATTATTTCTACGCCAAATTCTTTGGAGTAGTTTTCTGCGCGCTCTCTGATTAAGTCGCAAACATAAACCTTTTCAACCGAAGGATGTGCTTTAAACAAAGGCACGAAAAAACGAGCAAATCTACCACAGCCGATAATGGCTATTTTAATTTTCTCTTTTCTTATTGACATTTTACTTACTCCTCTTTTTTGGGGGAAATTCCCTTATTTTTTTCAGGATTCAAAATCTTTAATATCAAATTTCCACTCTTCTCGGGTGCGGAATGGGCGTTTGAATTTTTTGGTCAGTTTTCCCTGCTCTTCCAAGTGCATATAGCAAGCGGTATCGCAGGCACGACCGCAAATTGATGCAGTATAATTGTGATGTGCAGGTGGATAAAAATAAGTTGCCGCTAAAATCTTTTTGGCTTTTTCGGGTGTAACCTTAGCTTCACCTGCAATTATTTTGATTCTGTCCTCAAAATCAGCATAGGCATCTTTGGGCATAAAAGGATTTTTTGTTCCGTTTGCGCCCTTATAATATACTGCACATTGCCACGCATCAACTATACCTTCATCACTTATGGCTTTTCCGGGGCAAGCGTTGATACACTTTTTGCAGTTATCGCAAAGGTGAGGCTTCTGAACTTCAGTTTCTTCGATTTCGGCATCAGTTAAAATGAAGCAATAGCGCACCATTGGTCCGAAATCGTCAGTTAAAACTGCGCCGCTTAAGCCTTTTTCACCAACTCCGCATTTAATGGCGGCATCAGTAAAATTCATTTGATTTTCCTGATGTTTATTATGGTAGATTGTATTATAATCAACTTCGGGATTTATGCCGTCTGATTCTGCCATAATCTGCTGATGACGTCTTTGAGGAATGGCGATAAACCCTGCTTCTTCAATTACATTTGCAACCTTTAACTGTGCCATTGGCATAACGGTTTCTTCCATATTTTCAACCGCCATAGTGGTGTATTGATAATAGGTAGTGCCTTCTTCTGTGCCGCGATAGATACCGCGCAAAATTCTGAAAGCAAGGCAGATAACCGTTTTTGTTTCAGGGAAAATTTTAAATACAGGGTCGTTTTCATCAAATCTATTCTTTGAGGCAAAGCCTACAATATCGCAAAGATTTTCTTTTGCAATTTTTATAATTTCGTCTCTCATTTTTTTACCTCCTTTAAATGCTTATAGCAGGCTATATCGCATTTTTTACCGCAAAGGCAAGGTGCATAGCCCCAATGGGTTTGCGGCAGGAAATTTAGTTTGGGGAACAATTTTCTTGCTTCAACGCTATCGAAACGCTTTTGTCCGTTTATAATTGCTTCTCGTTCAGGGTCGTCCTTTAAAAACTCGTCGGTCATAAAGGGATTTGATTTATGTGCGCCCTTATAGTAAACTGCGCATTGCCACGTATCAAGACCGTTTTTATCAATAGCATTGCCGGGACATGCCTTTATACACTCACCGCAATTATCGCAGATATGCTCTTTTAACGGTTCGTCACACTCTAAAGGCGCGTCGGTAATAATGAAGCAATAGCGCATAAAAGGTCCGTATTTTTCATTTAAGACTTTACCGCTTAAACCTTTTTCACCGATACCGCACACGCGGGCGGCTTCACCGAAATCAATAATAACGTCGGGCACGGGTTTGCCTTCTTCAACGGCTACTGCGTGGATAAGCTCATAAGTATCCTTAACTTCAG
>JAZROC010000121.1:0-1334 GCA_045648525.1 Clostridia bacterium | reverse complement strand
TCTTGCCGCAATGCGCTATCTTGAAAATAATAAAGGCGTGCTTACCGTTAACCTTGGAACGGGCAACGGATACAGCGTTCTTCAGGTTGTTGAAGCATATGAAAAGGCAAGCGGTAAAGAAATTCCCGTTAAAATTTGTCCTCGTCGTCCCGGTGACGTCGCCGCAAACTTCGCTGATGCAAAAAAAGCAAAAGAACTTATTAATTGGACTGCAGAACTTGGCATTGATGAAATGTGCAGAGATGCGTGGAATTTCACTCAAAAAAATATGTAAAAAATTACTCCTGCAATTTATTTTGCAGGAGATTTTTTTACAATATCCATTCTTTCCATACAGCAACGCCTTCGCGCAACATATATGTAAATCTTAAAACGTGGTAATCTGTGTAGGCATAATAGCCTTTGGCACTAAATCCCTCTTCGCTTGCAATAAAGCAGGCGCGGTATAAATGAGTGTCACTTGAAATTACGGTAATTTCTTTCGTGTTGGGTGCAATTTCGTCTAAAAGCTTTTTTGAAAACATAAAGTTTTCTTTTGTTGAAGTCGATTTTTCTTCAAGATATAATCTACTTTCATCAATACCCATTGCAACGAGCTTTTCTTTCATACAAGATGCTTCTGTTATATCTTCGCCCTTACCCTGACCACCGCTTAAAATTGCTTTTGCTTCAGGATGCTCGGTCAAAAAATCATAAGTTGCTTTAATGCGTTGGTTCAAAACTCTCGAGGGTGTTTTACCGTGTACGCCTGCGCCAAGAACAATGCAGTAATCTGATTGAGCCTTTTCACGCTTATGCATATACGATATAACGGGAATTTCCGATATTGTCATAACTATTGCAAGCAAAATAACAAGGCAAGTAAGTATCACTTTAAGACGTCTGAAAAGAACCGTATCTTTTAATGCAAGCAGAAAATACGCACCGATGATTCCTGCAATAAAAAGCAACACTATTGATAAAAAGGAATATCCTCTCAAACAGAATTTAAAAAATATTGCAAGAAGAACTAAAATTATTATTGAAATAATCTGCATAGGCTTTTTTATTTTGATGTGCATGAATTTTTGTTTACACAATTTGAGCAATCGTGCCCGCACTTACTGTTCATTATAAGCGTTTGCGGTGTTACCTCCATTTTTTCAAATTTCTCATTAACTTCTACTGTCTTAAAACCGTATTTTTTAAAAAATTCTTTTGTATTAATGGGGGATACGATGGTTATTTTTTCAGCCATCATATTAAAACTTTTTACCATAAGCAATCTTATCATTAAGTCGCCAATATACTGTCGTTGCATTTCGGGCTTTACTGCCATATGCGCAATGTGATAG
>JAZROC010000120.1:0-3342 GCA_045648525.1 Clostridia bacterium | reverse complement strand
GTTTTAAAGGGTGATATGACTCTTGTTGGTCCCCGTCCGCCGCTGCCCAGAGAGGTTCAGCATTATACCGATTATCAAAAATTACGCCTGCTTGTTACTCCGGGACTTACTTGCACCTGGCAGATTCACAAAAACAGAAACGACGTACCCTTTGAAGAATGGGTAGAAATGGATATTGAATACATACAGACCCGAAGCTATCTTAACGATATAAAAATTATGCTTAAAACACCTATCATTATGATTACGGGTACAGGACAATAATCAGAATTTGGAGAGAAAAATGAAAGTTGCTATGATCGGACACAAAGTTGTTCCGTCAAGGCGGGGTGGCATAGAAAACGTTTTAACAACTCTTTGTCCCATATTGGTTGAAATGGGGTTGGACGTTACTTGTTATAATCGGTCATCAAACAAAGCGGAAGATGCCGACTCCGTTATAGATAATATGTATAAGGGCGTAAAAATCAAAACTGCGTGGACAGTTAATTTCCGAGGTTTTGCCGCAATGATAGCGTCTTTTACCGCGGCAATATCCGCCTCCTTGAAAGATTTTGACGTTGTTCATTTTCACGCAGAGGGACCTTGCGCGGCTTTGTGGATTCCTAAACTCTTTGGCAAAAAATGTATTGCTACGGTACACGGTCTTGACTGGCAAAGGGAAAAATGGGGCAAGGGCATTGCATCAAAATACATAAAATTCGGTGAAAAAATTCTTGCAAAATACGCTGACGAAGTTATCGTTTTAAGCAAATCAGCCTACGATTATTTTAAGGCAACCTATAATCGCGAAACAGTAATTATTCCAAATGGAATAAGTCGCCCGCAAAAAAGAGACGCAGATATTATTACTGAAAAATACGGTCTTAAAAAAGACGAATATATATTAGTTGTATCGCGACTGACTGCGGAAAAGGGTATTCATTATTTAATTGATGCGTACAACAGTATTACGACAGATAAAAAACTGGTTATCGCCGGTGACACCAGCGATACTGACGATTACGTGGCGATGCTGAAAGAAAAAGCACAAAATAACAAAAACATTATTTTTACAGGTTTTGCATCAGGTGCTTTTTTAGAGGAATTATATTCAAACGCGTATCTTAACGTTTTGCCATCTGACCTTGAAGGAATGTCCTTGTGTCTTTTAGAGGCGCTTGCATATAAAAACGCGCTTTTGTGTTCAGATATTCCCGAAAGTACTGCCGTGGCTGAAGACAAAGCCCTTTACTTCAAAAAAGGAAACGTTGCCGATTTAACTGAAAAACTTCAGTTTTTATGCAATAATAAGGAAGAAGTAGAAAAACTTAAAGATGGCGCAGACGATTTTATTTTAAACAAATACAGTTGGCAGGACGTTGCAAAATCCACCTGTGATCTGTATAAAGGTAAATTATTTTAAAAGCAAAGGTTTGTTTAATATGGACAGAAACAGTTTTGAGTTAACACAGAAATATCTTGAGCAGATAAAAGAACTTTTTGAGGAAATTTCTTCAGCAAGAGTATACAACACCTGGGCAGATACCTTTGACATTGAAATAGCTAACGACAGCGAGGTTCTGATTATTTATCACGGTGGCGCAGACATTAAATTTTTCAAAAAAGACTGCAAAAGCACGCTGACGACATGCATTTATTCGGTAATGGGTCCGAAAACAAAAGTAAGTATACTTCACAAAAACAAAATGAAGTCTTTCCGCCCCGCTGCTCCGCCACAGAAAAAAAACAACCTGAAAGCCGTAAACTTTTTTGCTATAGGCATGATTTTCGTTTGTTGTGCATTGGCAGTAGTGGTAGTTTTGTTCAACTACGTAGGCAACAGAAATTTCAGGGAAACATTTTACAGCGCAAGCAGTATTAAGGTTGACAGTCGCATTCGCGTTATTCAAATAACCGATCTTCATAAAACCTCCTACGGTAGCGACAACAAATTTCTTATTGAGCGCGTTGAAGCATTAAAACCCGACATTATAATATGTTCAGGCGACATAATTAATTCTGTTAAAACTGACGTTGACTATGCCGTACACCTTGCAGGCGAATTGGCAAAAATCGCACCGACCTATTATATATACGGCAACAATGAAGTTGAAACGATTTACGATTTTGCTCTTAACCAGACCGAACTTGACACACGTTTCGGCTTTGACGATACTAACCGTGACGAAACGGCATTGTTAAAACTCACCGACACTTTTGAAGAAAAAATTGAAAGTACAGGTGCAAAAGTTTTGAAAAACGAAAAGGACACAATAAAAGTTAAAAACATAAACGTTGATGTTTACGGTATTTTGACTTCTAATCCCTCGTCTTTCTGGACTTATACGGCAAATTCCTTTGCCAATTATATTTACGAAAATACCGATAACCTTAAAATTACTGCCGTTCACGAGCCCTATATTTTTGAAGAATTTCATACTGATTTCTGGGGCGATTTAATGGTTTGCGGACATACTCACGGTGGTTTGATGCGCGTGCCCATACTTGGCCCGTTATATACGCAGGAAGGCGGTTTATTCCCTGAACGCAGTGATAAATTCGTTTACGGAAGATATGACGTTTCCGGTGCACCCCTTATCGTAAGTTCAGGTCTTGATAATTCCAACGTTTTACGTATAAACAATCAGCCCGAATTGGCTGTTATTGATATTAACAAATTTTAATTTCAGGAGAGAGTTTGAAAAATGCTTACCGGTATCCTTCAAAAATCATTTATTTTAATTATCGGATTATTGCTTTTAGCATCGGCAACAGCAATATTTTTGCGTTTGAAAAACGTGAATAATACCGAACGAAATCAGATTTTCAAAACGGCCAAATACCTCAACGTGTGGATAATTTTCTTATGCTTTATTATCACCATCGTCTTTGGCGTAGTAAATCATTTTCAAATGAAGAAATCCGCCTATGCCATTGTTTCATTGAATTATTCAGAAGCATCGCAGGCACTTAACTCCAACGGAACCAGATACAATATGGCTGAAATCATCAGCGACGAAGTTATTGCAAAAGCCATAGAAAAAGGCGCTCTTAAAAACGTGACGGTTAAACAACTTAAAAACTGTCTTGTCGTTTATCCCAACGTGCAGGGCGGTGTTAACGATCCTTCACAGTATCACATTTCAACGGAATTCAGAGTTGAATACTATGCCTCAAAACACACCTCTCATCTTGATTCGGAAAGCGTTGTAAACCTTATTACGACGGCATATAAAGACTATTATATAGAAAAATATACCGACAACTTCAGCCTTGATGCTGAAGCTCCTGATTTTACCGAAATGGAATATATGGATATCGTTACCTACCTTGACAAAGAGGCAAGTCGGGGGCCAAGCG
>JAZROC010000119.1:0-2484 GCA_045648525.1 Clostridia bacterium | reverse complement strand
TATTGAAGCACTGATAGATGATAGCATACAAACTGTTTTGGTTAAGGATAACTCTCTTATCTGCATTAAAGGAGATTCGCAACCATATACGGTTAACATTTGCACGGGTGTTTCAGTTCAGAATAAAGCCAACGACGTGTCTTCAAAAAATATAATCTATAAAGAAAATTATCTATATTATTTCAGTAATGACGGAAAAGAGCTTAACGTTGTTGACCCGTGGGGCACCTGCACCGCGTTGATAGGAAATATCAACAACTCGTTTTTGTGTGATAAAGGCACCGTTGCAGTTTTGAAAAATGATACGTCTACGCTGTTTATAGCAAGCGGAAACGGTGTTATTGATACAGAACTAAAAATAAAAAGATTCGTAATGGAGGAATAAAAAAATGTTTGCACTTGCTATTTGTGCATTGGTAATCGGAACGGCACTTTTAGTGCTTGAATGTTTTGTGCCGGGTGTTGGCATTCCGGGCATAACAGGCGGAATTTTGTGTCTGTTAGCTATTTTTGGTTTGATACCATACATTGGCTGGTACGTAATTTTTGTTATTGTGGCAATAATAATTATAGTGCTTTTCAGCATATATCTTTTTGCGCGCTCTGCCGAAAAAGGAAAAAATCCTTTGGTGCTTTCCCAGAAAACCGATAAGGAATCAGGCTTTTCGGCAAACGACGATAACTCATTTTTGCTTAACAAAAAAGGCGTTGCGGTAACTGCGCTTCGCCCTGCAGGCATAGCGGAAATTGAGTCAATGCGTGTTGACGTTGTTACAAATGGCGAGTACGTTGATATTGGTGCCGAAATAATTGTCACCGATATTCAGGGTCGCCGTATTATAGTAAAAAAATTTTAAGGAGGTAACTAAAAATGTTACAGATTCTCGCTTCAATGACACCTGATTTCGTTATGATACCCGTAATTGCAATTCTGGTTGTCGCATTTATTATTCTTATTGTTTTCCTTCGTCTTTTCCCAATCGGGCTCTGGATGACGGCACTTTTTTCAGGTGTTAAGGTGGGCATTTTCCAACTTGCAACAATGCGTTTCCGTCGCGTTAATCCCCAAAGAATAGTTTATCCTATGATTCAGGCAACAAAAGCAGGTCTTGAACTTGATATGAGCAAGCTTGAAGCGCACCTTCTTGCAAAGGGCAACGTTGAAAAGGTTGTAAATGCTTTGATTGCCGCACAGCGCGCAGATATTCCGCTTAATTTTGAACGCGCTGCCGCCATTGACCTTGCAGGTCGTGACGTTTTAACTGCCGTTCAGATGTCTGTTAACCCCAAGGTTATTGAAACACCCATTATTGCCGCCATTGCAAAGGACGGTATTGAGCTTCGCGCCAAAGCAAGAGTTACGGTTCGCGCTAACATTGACCGTCTTGTTGGCGGTGCAGGTGAAGAAACCATTATCGCCCGTGTTGGCGAAGGTATCGTTACCACCGCAGGCAGTGCCGAAAGCCACAAGGCAGTTCTTGAAAATCCTGACTTGATTTCACGCACGGTTCTTGATAAAGGTCTTGATGCAGGCACAGCTTTTGAAATTCTTTCCATTGACATTGCAGACGTTGACGTAGGCAGAAACATCGGTGCGCAACTTCAGATGGATCAGGCAGAAGCCGATAAGAAAATTGCTCAAGCTAAAGCGGAAGAGCGTCGTGCAATGGCAGTTGCTCGCGAGCAGGAAATGAAGGCTCAGGTTCAGGAAATGCGCGCAAAGGTCGTTGAAGCCGAAGCAGAAGTTCCCAAGGCAATGGCGGAAGCATTCAAAAACGGTCATTTAGGCGTTATGGATTATTATAAAATGGAGAATATGCTTGCCGACACAAAAATGCGTTCGTCAATAGCCGACCCCAATAACGCAGGCAAGCCCAAGACAGAATAATGGAAGGTTTATTAGTCGTTGTTGCAATAATATTCTTTATTGTCAAAAACGTTGTTAAAATAAAGCAACAAAGCGAAGGTCAAGGACAACCGCAACGTCCTCAAACGCCAAAAGCTCCCGTTGATTTTGAGGAAATAAGAAAGCGTTTTGAGTTTTCAGATGAGCCTGAAAAAAAGCAGGAAAAGGATTTTCAGGGTGTTAACCGCCCCAATGCTGAAGGCTATGAAAAAATAAAAACACAGGCTAATGCAAAATACGAAAGCTTTGAAGGCTCTGAAAGCTCTGAAGGCAAGTGTATTGAGCCAAACCCCGACCATTGCGCTGTTGAGCATGAAGAAGAAACCGTTTATACAAACGAAATAGGCGATGAAGCATCTTGTGCTTTTTCAAAAGAAGATTTTGTAAAAGGCATTATTATGTCAGAGATAGTTTCCGTGCCGAAAAGTTTAAGGTGATAAAAAAAGAGTGTCTTAATTTTTGAACCGCTCCGTTAAAAACGGACAATGACAAAAAAGACCTCCTATGGTAGAATGAAAGAAACTACCGTAGGAGGATTTTTTATGCCAAGAGAATACAGACGAATGTTAGACTATGAA
>JAZROC010000118.1:0-1812 GCA_045648525.1 Clostridia bacterium | reverse complement strand
TAACTACTCTTGTAAAGCCAGATGTCAACTGCGCCGTAGCCGTGACCGTACATACCGTTTAAGAATGCAAGCCAGCCTTGTGCGCGTGCGCCGTATTCGTTTGTCCATAAAAGGTCGTATCTGCCTTCGTAAACTACGCTGGGTTTATTCTGACCGCTTGCCCAGTAATCACGGGGGGCAGAGAAATCAAGAGCCTGATTAAGTTTGGGTTTCCATTGGTTTGCCCACCACGTATGACCTTCAACCTCTCTGAAAGCGGAGTTTGATGCGGTTGTATAGTTGATTATTGTGCTTGCGCCTTCCTGATGCGCTGAAATAGGATTCTTGTGGGGGTCATATTTGTAAATGCACTGACAAACGTGTTTCCAAGGGTTGTTGTTTGCATCCATAGTAGTGTTTGCTTTTGTGTTTTCGTTGAAGTAATAGTCGTTATCAACTTCCTGCGCCATGGTCCACATTACGGGATATGCACCGAAACGGGCAACCCAATAGCGTGAAAGAGCGTCAAGATAATCATTGTAGTTGTCCATTTTCATAATTACTTCGTTCATTGTTGATGAGAAGAAGAATTGTGCGTTTGCGTGCACCAAACCCATATCGGCAAGGTACTTGAAGTATTTGTCAGCGTCTTTAAAGCCTTGAATGTCTGCTTGGGTAAGACCGTTGGTAAGGTCAAAGCCTGCACCGATAGGCTCGCTCTGATAAACAGTATATCCTTGAGAAATACGCTTGTTGATTATATATTTGAAGTGTGACATAGTATCAATGCCTTCAGCATTAGTACCTGCTTTGTCGTATTCTTCAGCTAAGAAATTCCAGTGCGTATCGCCTAAATAGAAGAAGGGAGTGCCGTCAGCATATACGAAATATTTTTTTTCGGCAGTAGTTTTTACAAAACCGTGCTTGTAAATATCAAGGTCGCCCGTGTATTTTGTGCAGTTAACCGAGCCTGAAATATTGTGAAGACCTGCATCACTTGTATCGGAAAAAACTGTCTTAAAGGTCCAAGTGCCTTCTGAAGGAAGCGCAAAGCGCACGCGCCAGATGTTATCACCGTCCCAGAAACCGGGTACGGTCATTTCAGTTGTGCCGTTGGTGAAAACAACGTCAAGAGTTGCTTTTGTAACGGGGTCTTTAACGTCGGTCTGCGCAATAAAGGTCATTTCGTTAGCAAGCCAGGTCTGTGCTTCCGTTACAAGTTTCTGCGTTTCGGGTGCGGAAACTACTTCAATTTTGCCTACAGAAAAATCGTCAACGTAGAATTCCGTAACTGCTTCGTTTATCATATGCATACATAAGTGCCAGCCGTGAGATTCACCGTCAATATCTTCAGGTTGCACTTCAAGAGTAAGTTCAACGGTCATCCAGTCTTCAACGTCACCGTCAATGGTGGCAGAAACGGGATAACGGTAGTTATCGTTGCTTTCGCTTTTTACGATAAATGAGTTTGCATCCTGCGCACCGTTACCGCGCACAAGCATTGCAAAAGCGGCGCCTGAAATAGTATCAACGTCCTCGCCACCAACCTTTACGCTGAAAGAAATTTTGTATCTGCCTGCTTCTTTAATAATAGAGGCAAGGTTTATTGCAGGTGATGACCACGCGTTTTTGCCTTCTGAAAATTTTACGCATTGCGTTCCGTCAACACCGTCAGGTGAAAGCTCAACCTTTCCGCTTGCGTAGTGACTCCAGCCTGAATCCTTTACCTTTTCAATATCGTTAAAGTTTGATTTTTCATCGGGAAGAATGTTTACAATGTTTTCAATAACGGTATTGTTGGCAACGTCATTGGTTACCGGTTGCATTTTTTCG
>JAZROC010000117.1:0-4296 GCA_045648525.1 Clostridia bacterium | reverse complement strand
TTATTGCTTAACGACAAGTCCATTGATTTTGGGCCTTATGAAAGTTATGAATATCCCAAATACAGCGCACCTATCGCTGTTTCTGATGCAAATCCCGGTGAGGAACTTGAAATTAAAGCACTTAAAGCAAGTTCAGAATCAAAAGAACACCCCACAACTAACCTTACCGATGGTAACAGCGAAACTTATTGGCAGGGTCTTGCTTGCAAAACAAGCCAGACAATCACCATTGATTTAGGCGAGACAAAGCATTTTGACTATTTCTACATAAATTGCCCCGATACCCAGCGTTATATACGAATGAATCTTATGGGTTCAAATGATGGTGAGCATTTCGATTTACTTAGCGAAAGAACATATATGCAGATAGCCGTTGGCGGTAAGTACAACGAATATTACGACAAAACATCAGGCGATTACAGATACGTTCGTTTCTTCCTTAACTCCGACGAAAACATTGCTGAACCTTTAAAAATGTCAAAGATTGCACTCTTTACAGAGGCTGAATAAAACTAAACGAGCAGATTTTTTAATCTGCTCGTTTTATTTCCGTACCCGTATAATAGTGTGTTAAAATTTCTTTATAGGTTTTACCTTGCTGTGCCATTTCCTGAGCACCAACTTGTGAAAGCCCGACACCATGACCGAAGCCTTTCATAATAAAAGTAATTTTGTCACCTGAATTTTCAAAGGTAAAATCAGTTGAACGCAAACCCAAACATTTACGTAAAGCCGTGGCTTTTACGCTTTTTTCGCCTAATTTCAAAGTAGAAACTCTGCCTGATGAAGTGTAGGAAATTATTTTTATTTGAATTTCATCCATATCAACGCTGAATGATTTTTTTATTTTATCCAAAAACTCTTTTTTAGTAAAGGTTACTTCTTTTTCATACTCGCTGTTGTTTTTTGAAACAGTTGAAGAAACACTTTTAAGATATGGATATGTGCCACCAAAAACCGCAACACAATCTTCGGTTTGATTGACGCTTGAAGAATGGTAAAGAGCATTTATTGGTTTATTATCATATAAAATTATTTCACTTTCAGTTTCATAAACGGCATTTTTTATGTTGTTATAGTATTCCTCATACTTATTGCCCCACCCTGAACGCATATTTTCCTCTGATTTATACGCTTGACAATGGGCGCTTTCAGTACAGATATCTCCCCCATTGGCGCAACCGCCTTTTTCCATTTTATAAACAAGATAAGTGCGTGCCGCCACCGCCTGCGCCTTTAACGCTTCTTTATTGTAAGTCGGATAAACCTCTCCTGCAACAACGCAAATAAGATATTCTTCCATATCCATTTCTTTTATTTGGTCTTCTACCTTTACTTTTATCATTTTTTGCTGTGAAAATTCTTCTATGCTTGCGCTTGGAGAAGCAGAAATATCTTCTAAAATAATATTTTCTTTTTCATTATGGGAATAAACGATACCGAAAACGAGCACCGCAAAAGCAACAAAAAAGGCAATTATGATTTTGATTTTATCAAACATTTTCATCAGTCCTAATCAATGATATACGGAACCCCTATAACACTTTGTCCGCCCGAAACGGCACATTGCAGATAGGGATTACATTTAAAGGTATTATTGTTTTCAAAAACATATTCCTTAATTATTTTGCCGTTGGGAATAAATTGAGCTTTTGAAATTTCGTTTTCATCAAGTTTATACACAAAAAAGTGATTAGTTTGCCACTTTGTGCTGTTATTTAGTATTTTATCTGACAAAAAATCATCAGGACAGACGAGATAAGTTTCGGTTGCGCTTAAATTAAAAACAGGAAAAGTAAATATACAAAACGCTACCATTGAAAGAATTATAAGTATAAAAAAGTATTTCATAAAAAAATCCCCCTGCACTAATTGTGGGCAGAGGGAATATTTTTAAACAATTATTTTATATCAACTATTGCCTTCACTTCATTATCAAAGGTTTTTAATGAAAATACACCGTCGCGATAGATTATATATCCTCTGAAATCGCTTTTGGGCAAAGATACTGAACCGGGATTAAGATAGATAAAATCTTCAGTTTCCTTTATTTCACCTATATGGAAATGACCGTTTATTAAAACGTCACCTTTACTTAAAAGGGGAGGATTATCCATTGAAAATAAATGACCGTGGGTTATGAAAACCTGTCTTTTTTCAAGATACATTACAAGGCTATCCTGCATCATTGGGAACTGAAGCACCATTTGGTCAACTTCAGAATCACAATTTCCTCTTACCGCAAGGATTTTATCCTTAATTTCATTAAGCATCGCAAGCACTTTTTGCGGGTCATACTCTCTTGGCAATGGGTTGCGCGGTCCGTGATAAAGTAAATCACCCAGCAAAACAAGTTTATCTGCCTGCTCTTTATTAAAGGTTTCAATAACTTTTTTACAATAGTAGGCTGAACCGTGAATATCTGATGCAAACATTAATTTCATTTTTTGTCACCTCGTAAATTTTCTATAAATTCCATATTATTTTTTGTTTTTTTCATCATTGAAATAAGTTGAGCCGTAGTATGCTCACTATCCCCTGATGATTTTCTTATTTTTATTGAAGCTTCCATTTCCCTTTCATTTAAAAGCAGGTCATCTTTCCGTGTGCCTGATTTCAAAACGTCGATTGCGGGGAAAATATGCTTTTGGGCAAGATGCCTGTCAAGATGAAGTTCACTGTTGCCGGTACCTTTAAATTCTTCATATATAATATCATCCATTCTTGAGCCCGTTTCAACAAGAGCCGTTGCAAGAATCGTAAGGCTACCACCGTTTTCAATATTACGCGCTGCACCGAAAAACTTCTTTGGCTTATATAATGCGCCCGGATCAATGCCGCCCGACAAAACCTTGCCGGTAGATTCTATAGTCAGATTATAGGCACGGGCAAGCCTTGTTATACTGTCAAGTAAAATTACAACGTCTTTATTATGCTCAACAAGGCGCATTGCCCTTTCAAGCACCATTTCCGATACCTTTATGTGATTTTCCGGCATCTCGTCAAAGGTTGAATAAATAACCTCGCCTTTTATAGAACGTCTGAAATCAGTAACTTCTTCAGGGCGTTCATCAATGAGCAACACCATTAATTCAACTTCAGGATGATTTTCTTCAATGGCGCGGGCAATATTTTTCAAAAGCACTGTTTTACCGCTTTTGGGTTGCGCCACTATCATACTGCGCTGACCTTTGCCGATAGGTGCAATTATATCAACTATTCTTGTTGAAATATTGCCGTTTTCAAGATTGAATCTTTCTTGGGGATATATAGGCACAAGGCTTTCAAATCTTCTGCGCTTTGAAGCAATATCGGGACGGATATCGTTAATTGAAACAACGTATAAAAGCGCGGCATATTTTTCACCTTCCCTTAAAGGACGTGTTTTGCCAACGATTTTATCGCCCGTTCTTAAATTAAAGCGACGAATTTGCGCAATGGAAACGTAAACGTCCCTTTCTATGCCCTTGCGCGCAAATTCAAAGGGTCCGCAACGCAAGAAGCCGTAACCGTCAGGATGAATTTCTAAAACACCGCAACAATCACCACATCCGCCGCTTGAAAGCATATCGGGAACAGCAGGGTTGACTCTTTCTTCAGGCTCAACGTTTTTCTCCTGTTCTTCCGTTTCGGGAAGTTGTTCCTTTTGCTTTTCTGCTTCCAATGCTTCCTTCTGGGCATTTTCAAGCACCGCAATTATTTCAGCCTTTCGGGCTCCTGTGGGAAGCGAAATACCTGCGACTGCGGCAAATTCTTTTAATTCGCTTAACTTTAATTTTGTAAAATCAGTAATATGCATAAAAATTCCTTAAAAATGATAATAAAAAGTTTGTATTGTTAGTATAAAATAAATTTTTGGCGTTGTCAATCTAAAAAAATAGTGCAAAATATCGAGTATTGTGATATAATTATATAATAATTTATATTACATTAAGGAGCAAAATTTTATGAAGTATCTTGTTTTATTAGGCGACGGAATGGCAGATTTACCTATTGATCAGTTAGGTGGCAAAACTCCAATGGAATGTGCTAATAAGCCTTTAATTGACTTTATGGCGTCAAAGGGTGAAGTTGGTATGGTTAAGATTACACCGGAAGGCTGTAAAGGCGGCAGTGACGTTGGTAACCTTTCGGCAATGGGTTATGACCCAAGAATTTATCTTACAGGTCGCGCTCCTCTTGAAGCCGCAGCAATGGGCATTAAAATGAGCGATACCGATATTGCATTAAGATGCAATCTTGCCTGCGTTTCCGATGAAAAAAACTACGCTGACAAGACTATGATAGAATACTCAA
>JAZROC010000116.1:0-4527 GCA_045648525.1 Clostridia bacterium | reverse complement strand
CATGGCTACGATCCGACTTAAAATCTGCACTTTCCAACAAAGCGCTGTAACACTGATGGGGCGAAGTGTTAAGTTTTTCAAGACCTTTTTTTACTAAAAATCTGTTTTCATTTATCAGTGGCACAACGTCAGCAACGGTAGCAACTGCGGCAAAATCAATAAACTGCATTGCTTCTTCTTTAATAAGTGCCTGTGATATTTTGAAAGCAATACCGGCGCCGCAAAGGTCGGTATTTATATAAGTATCGCCCGGCTGACCGGGTTTAATAACAAGACAATCAGGAATTTCTTCGCCGATTGTATGGTGGTCGGTAACAATAATTTCCCTGCCCATTTCATTATGCTTTTTTATCAGGTCGCAGGAAGCAATACCGCAGTCAACGGTGATTATAAGGTCTGTGCCCTTTTCAAAAATTCCGTTTACGGCATTTTCATTAAGACCATAGCCTTCGGTGTGTCTATTGGGAATATAATATGAGTTTTTTATGCCCATTAAATTAAAGGTGCTTGTAAGAATTGCCGTTGCGGAAATTCCGTCAACATCATAGTCACCATAAACGGTTATGTGCTGACCTTTTTCCTTTGCAATTAAAATTCTGTCAACAAGTGCCTGCATATTCTTCATTGAAAAGGGGTCAAGCATATCGTTTTGCGACGGATGCAAAAATTTACGACATTCTTCAACCGTTTCAAAACCGCGATTATAAAGAATCAGCGCAAGAAGCTTATCGCACTGAAGCTCATTTTTCAAACAATCAACTTTATCGAAATCAATATCAGCCACTCGTTTTCTGGCCTTCAATGCAATTGGCATAAAACCTCCGTACAGTTAAAAAATACACAAAACTCCCTTCCGCCTGGCAGAAGGGAGTTTCCTGAAAAACGCATTAAGCCTTTTTTGAACCATTTGCCATTTCAGGCATAACAAGTATTGCCACAGCAGCATTAATAGCAATGCCGATAAGTGCGGTAATAGCAAAATTCTTAAGCATTACACCGCCAAGAATAAGAACAAGGGCAAGTGCAATAACAGCAATAGCAGTAAGCACGGCAACAAGCTTGTTGCTCTGTTTAACTGTTGCTTTGAATGCATCGCATTTGCTTTCCATTCTTGCAGTATTTTCTTTTAATAAAAGTGCAAATACAAGGGTAAATCCATAAGCAAGTGCGCATACGATAAGAAGAGCAGGAACAGTATAACCTGTAACCTTAATACCTGCAATACCGATAATGCCCACTGTTGCGGCACCTGTAACAAATGCATCAATTAATGCAGTAAAGCCTAATTTTGCGCCGAAACGTACAAAGGCATATACAAGCATAATTATAATTGCAATTACAGCAGGCCACATTGCGATAACTTTGCTCTTATTTAAAGTTGATGAGAAGTTTGAAAGCTCGGCAGGATATTTAAGGAAATATTTTTCGCTTAAAAGCTTGTCGGCATTTTCAAAAACAGTCTGAAGTTCAGCATCGTCTGCAAGTTCAAATCTGATAACGGCAACTTCGCCACCCTTATACCTTGCAGTATACTCAACATACTTTAATACCTTCTGAACAAGACAGTTTGTTGCGCCTGCCTGCTTCATAATATCTTCAATGTCTTCTACTTCAAACTTTTCGTTAAGCTGAACAGTAATAACGTGTGCGCCGCCAACGTCAACGCCGCGGTCAAAGCCAAGAACAACGCCACCGATAAGTAATATAAGTGCAATAGCAACTGCTAATATAACTGAAAGCTTTTTCATATTACTCACCCCTCTTAAGACCAAATGCTTTTGCGCTGTCTGCGCCTAAACCCATAAATATCTTTGCGATAAACTTAACAACAAGCATTGATGCAACTAAAGCAACAACTGCGCCACCAATTAAAGCAACACCGAATGATGCGAAGCCGCCATCCATAATCCAGAGTACAATACCAAGAACGATAGCAACAATGCTGATTTCAAGGATAATGTTCTGTGAATTTTTAACGCCTGAATCAAGTGCAGAAGCAACGTCTTTGCCTGATGCATACTGTTTTGAAACGTTATTAAGCACAAGGATATGAGCAAGAATTATAAAGATTATTGAAACAAGAATACCTGCAACTGCGCCTGCATTTACGCTGATCCATGGGAATGTTGCTGCAAAGAATTCATAACCGATAAATGCAATTAACATTGAAAGTGTTGCCGCAATACCAAGAACCTTGTTTGAAAGAATGAAGTAAAGTGCCGCAACAAGAAGAATTGCAAGGCAAGCAAATGCAAGAACCTGTGTTGCATTTTCGCCTGCAGTACCACTGATAACGTCTGCACTTTCTGACCACTCAATAGTTCCGTCAACTGCGCCTGAATTAATGCAAAGAACGAAAGTGCTTGCCGCATTATAATCAGTAAATGATAAGGTAAGCTTGCCGTTGTTAACGGTTTCACTACCTGTTGCAGTTGCCTTTGCAACGTCAGTATCAAGAGCAAAGTTAAAGGTATATGAACCGTTTGAGGTAAGTTCCTTAAGCTTTGCTTTTGCTTCGTTTTCAAAAGTTACGTCAACGTAATAGGTTACGCTGTCGGTGAGATTTTCACCGCCTACAAATCTAGCACTCTTAACGTCTTTTTCTGTAAATACAACGTCTGTACCCTTTGTAACAGCAAGCTTGCCGTTATATGCAAACAAGCCAATGCCACCGTAAAGTTGAGCTTCTTTAAGGGAAAGTGCAACAAAAATTCTGTCCTTACCCATAAGTCTTACAGAAGCATCAGAATAACCCATAAGGTCTGCACGTTTATTAAAAACGTCAACAGCATTAATTGCAGCAGCGTGTGTATCAAAATTCTGAACGTCTTTAGGTGCTGATATTGAGTAAACAGTAATGTTTGACATACCGATATCATTACCCTTTAACATATTTTCATCCCAGGCAATAAACTTTGTGCCAAGAAGGGATACGTTTGCACCGAAGGCCCACACACCAAGTGCTGCTACAACGACCAACAGGCAAATCAACTTAATGAGACTTTTAATCTTCATTTAAGCGCAACTCCTTTTATAAAAAGTTTCTTTATAATGCATATAAAAACGCAGTATAAAAATCTTTCTATATTATATATGAAGATTAAAATTTAGTCAAGATGAACATTTCCTTCTAATGCAAAATTTCACCAATTTTTTGTTTTTCTTTATCTATTTTAATGCATTTACCGTCAATATACCTGCAAAGGCACCGATAAGCAATGAAAAGAGCAAATCAACAAGCATATTTATTGAAAATTGTAATGGCTCAACAAAAAGCGAAAGTGCAATGCACATAAGCCAGTAAACCGCCGCAGTTATAATCCCCACCAGTGCGCCGCGTTTTCTGATTTTTATTCCGCACACAACAGTGCCCGCAACAATACTTAATATTTTGACTGCTACAGACGCAATGCTTATGAAACTGCTTTCGGTATCCTTGGCAAAAAGAGCAACTGCCGCAATGCCGATAACGGTAATTCCCAAGGCAACTGCTACCCCTTTCAGAAACTCAATAATTAAATTTGTTTTTTTCACATAAATCACCTCTTGACAATAAATATGAAAATTTTCAAAAAATATGCGTAAAAAAAGCGTTCAATGATGAACGCCTAAAAAAACATAACGATTCCGCTTATTATCATACCGATATAAATTATTTTTTTGAGTTTTTGGGAGTCGAGTCTATCAAAAACCTTGCTTCCTAAAAAATCGCCTATCATACAACCAATCAAGCCTATAACTGAATAAATTAATACCTCAAAATTGATATTACCGTTAATTGCACGCATAACCGTTGCATAAATATTTGTAACAAAAAAGAAAAACTGAATCGTCGCAAAATAGGATATATTATTTTCCGTTGCCTTTGATAAATAAAGCACCGCAGGCGGTCCGCCCGTTGAAAATAATCCGCTTAAAATTCCGCTTAAAGTGCCGGATAAAATCCCATTAGCCATTGTTGGTCTGATTTTTATTTTATCATTAAAAAACAAGAAATACAAGCTTAAAATTATCAGCACAACGCCTAAAAGGCTTTTAAAAATTTCAGCCGATACTACTGACGAAAAGTACACCGCAACGGGTATTGTTACAAGTGATGCACATATCATTGGTAACGAAATTTTATATCTGATCTTTTTTCTGTATTTTATTGAATTAAAGCCAGACGTTACACAGGAAAATATTGACGAAATCGAAGCAGACGCAGTATGTGACGGCATAAAATGAGGCATAAAAAGCATCGCGAATATGCCTAAACCAAATCCACTTACTCTTTGCACGAAGCCTGCTCCCATACCAACAAACACAAGGAGCACACAATAAAGCCAGTTCACCAGTATTCCACCTTTAAGTAATATTAAAAAAGCACTTCATACGAAGTGCTTTCTGGCGACCCGGATGGGGCTCGAACCCACGACCTCTAGCGTGACAGGCTAGCGCTCTAACCAGCTGAGCTACCGGGCCAATAGTGGTGGGAACAATAGGGCTCGAACCTATGACCCTCTGCTTGTAAGGCAGATGCTCTCC
>JAZROC010000115.1:0-3397 GCA_045648525.1 Clostridia bacterium | reverse complement strand
TTTCATATACCATTGAGGTATCATGTGTCCAACCTGTGCAGATGTAGGGACCGTTTGAAACAAAGCCTGCTTCCTGGCACCAAGCACCAGGTGAGGTCTGCCAATCAGCATGAGCTTCAACAGCAGCCTGCTTAACAGGGAAGAAGGTGGGGAATGCCATAAGACCTTCGATGTAAGCGCAAGGAGCTGTTAATGTGAAAACAAGTGTCTTGTCGTCGGTAGCTTCTACAGCGAGCTCATCGGGATATCCCTTGAAGCCTGAGAACATATAACCATAGTCAGATGCTGTCTTTGTTGCAGCAGCACGCTTCCATGAATATTCAAAGTCTTTAGCTGTAAGAGCGGAACCATCTGACCACTTAAGGTTTTCAAGCATTGTAACTGTGAAAGTAACTGAACCATCTTCAGCGGGTTCTGATACTGTGTAACCAGTTGCAAGGTCAGGAACGGTTTTGCCATCCTTGTCGTATGTGTAAAGACCAGCAAAGGAGTTTACAGCAAGACAAGCGCCGTCAACTGATGAGTTGAGTGCGGGGTCAAGGAAGTCAGGTTCACTGGCAAGGTTAAGACGAAGTGTTGTTGCACCATTTGTCATCTTAACGTTGTGGAAGAACTTATAGCCGAAAAGGTTTGAGAACATACCCTCAACGTATGACTTTGACATATAAATATCATTGTAATAGTAAAGGGGAATTACGCAACCGTTTGACATAAGAATGTCTTCAGCGTCATGCATAAGTTCTGCACGCTTTGCATAATCAGTTTCTGATTTGATTTTTGCGATAATTTCATCGTACTTTGCCCAATCGTTAACGGGGTCGATGAAAGCATCACTTAAAAGGTCTTCAGCCTTTTTTGCTTCTGCGTTATTGCCGTTAGGATTTTCTGCAGGAGTACATGCGCAGAAAGAGAAAACGGTAACAACAGCAAGAAGAATTGCGAAAAGTTTTTTCATTTTCTTTTCCTCCTAATTTTTTTATTAAAAACCCTTTTTGCCGTTTAATTGATTTGATGAAAGACAACCATTTTCAACAAAAAACAATTTTAGGCAAAACAGGAATTTTTACTTGTTCCAGCAAGCAACCATATGTCCGTTACCACGGTCGGTAAGTGAAGGACATTCGTGCTCACATTGCTCCGTTGCATATTTACAACGCGTTCTAAAAGAACAGCCTGTGGGCATATGAAGGGGACTTGGAACGTCACCTTCAAGCTGAATACGTTTTCTTGACCTTGCAATATCAGGGTCGGGGATAGGAACGGCTGATAAAAGCGATTGTGTATATGGATGTTGAGGATGTTCGTTTAATTCATCCGCATCGGCAATTTCAACAATTTTACCTAAATACATAACTGCAATACGCTTTGAAATATGGTGAACAACCAATAAATCGTGTGCAATGAAAAGGTAAGCAACACCTAATTTATTTTGAAGGTCCTCAAACATATTAATAACCTGTGCCTGAATAGAAACGTCAAGCGCAGAAACAGGCTCATCGCAAACAATGAATTTTGGGTCAACTGCCAATGCACGAGCAATACCGATACGCTGACGTTGTCCGCCTGAAAATTCGTGAGCATAACGTGTTGCGTGTTCTGAGTTTAAGCCAACGTAATTCATTAAATCAAGAATTTTTTCGCGACGCTCTTTTTTGTTTGAATAAAGATTGTGAACGTCAAGGGGTTCACCAATTATATCCTCTACTGTCATTCTTGGGTCAAGAGAAGAATAAGGGTCTTGGAAAACCATCTGCATTTCTTTTCTTAACTCACGTATATTGGCTTCGGTAACAAGCTCATTGTTAAAGTAAACCTCGCCTGCAGTGGGCTTATATAGTCTTAAAAGTGAACGACCTACAGTTGTTTTGCCACAACCTGATTCACCAACAAGACCTAAAGTTTCGCCTTTATTAATTGTAAAAGAAACATCATCAACAGCTTTTAACGGTATTTTTTTACCAAAACCTGTGCTTACGGGGAAATACTGTTTTAAATTTTTTACTTCAAGTAAAATATCACTCATCAGCCTTTCCTCCTTTGTTTTTAAGCATTTCTTTAACGTTCATCCAGCAGGATGCTTTGTGATTTTCATTTATAACAAGCTCTTCCGGCGGAGTTGTAAGGCAAATTTTCATTGCGTTATCGCAACGCGCACAGAATGAGCAACCCTTTGGAAGATTGAGCATATTAATAGGACTTCCTGAAATAGGAATAAGCTTCTCTTTCATATTGTTTACGTTAGGTATTGAACGAAGAAGTCCTTTAGTATATTCGTGTTTTGGATTATAGAAAATTTCCTTTGCGGTACCGCGTTCGCAAATTTTACCGCCATACATAACAACAATGTTATCACATAAATCAGCAATAACACCTAAATCGTGAGTAACAAGAATAACTGCCATACCGAATTTCTTCTGTAATTCCTGAATAAGCTCAAGAATCTGTGCCTGAATTGTAACGTCAAGGGCAGTAGTAGGCTCATCGGCAATAAGAATATCCGGCTCGCAGGCAAGTGCCATAGCAATCATAACACGCTGACGCATACCACCTGAAAGTTCGAAAGGATACTGTTTTAATCTCTTTTCTGGCTCGTTTATACCAACAAGTTCAAGCAACTCAATAGCGCGTGCAGTAGCAACTTTACCGCGCTTATCTGTGTGCAATACAATGGCTTCTTTTAACTGACTTCCGATAGTAAAAACAGGGTTAAGGCTTGTCATAGGGTCCTGGAAAATGATAGAACAGCATTTTCCTCTGAAAGCGCGCATCTGTTTTTCTTTCCACTGTGAAATATCTTCACCTTTATAAAGAATCTTTCCGTCAACAATTTTACCTGTTTGGGCAAGAATCTGCATAATTGAATATGCGGTAACACTTTTTCCTGAACCTGATTCGCCAACAATACCTAAAATTTCACCGGGGTTAAGGTTAAATGACACACCGTTTACGGCTTTAACTTCACCATTATCAGTAAAGAATGATGTATGTAGATCCTGAACACTTAATAAATATTCACTCATTTTAATCACCTCTTAAGTTTGGGGTCAAATGCATCGCGAAGACCATCACCTAAAAGGTTAAGGCTTAAAACGATAAGGCATATAATAAGTGCTGGGAACAAAAGCTTATGTGGGTGGTTAGTAATACCATCTCTTGCCATATTTGCAAGTGAACCAAGAGAGGGCATAGGAGCCTGAACACCCATACCAATAAAGCTGAGATAGCTTTCAGTAAAAATTGCTGAAGGAACCTGCAATGCAGTTGAAATAATTATAACTGAAAGGCAGTTGGGTAAAATATGTTTTCTGATTATCCAGGCAGGTTTAGCACCGATTGAGCGTGCTGCAAGAATATATTCATTTTCTTTAATTGAAAGAATCTGACCACGAACAAGACG
>JAZROC010000114.1:0-3897 GCA_045648525.1 Clostridia bacterium | reverse complement strand
GTTATGTCCCAGTCGTCAGGCTCGACGTTAAGCAGACGGTCACGGACGCAACCGCCTACGGCATATGCCAAAAATCCGTTTTCGTTGAGCTTTCGTAAAATAAAGCTTACGTTTTCAGGTAACATTTTCCTCGCCTCCTTTGTATTTAATTATATACTAAAAATTTTTTTCGTCAATCGTCAAGTTAGGTATTGAAATTAATTTTTATTTGTGGTATAGTACACATATAAACCTTGAAGGAGGTTTTTTTGTGAAGATTAATAAGAAATTTGTTGAATACGTACCCGCACCGGAAGCGGTTTCGTCGGATTATTATATCGCCTGTCATTATTATCCGGGTTGGCAAGTGCGCGCTAACGGGGCATCGGGTTTTAAGAAAATATTGGAGTTTCCCGAAAGAACTCCGCTTATGGGGTATTATGATGAATCTGACCCTGAAGTTATTGACTGGGAAATTAAGTGGGCGCGTGAGCACGGCATAAATTGTTTTATTTATTGCTGGTACAGACGTTGGAGTAATATGGGAAAGCCTCTTACGAGGGATTCTATTACTCTTGCTCATCAGATTGATGCTCTTGAAAAGGCAAAATACAAGAATTTAATTGATTTTGCTATTATGTGGGAGTGCGATAACGCGGCAAATGCCGATGGCGAAGACGATCTTATAAATAATTTACTTCCTTTCTGGGTTGAAAATTATTTTTCAAAGCCCAATTATCAGAAAATAGATAACAAACCCGTATTATATGTGTACGATTATTCTTTTCGTGTGCTTGAAAGCTTTGGCGGCGCGGAGAAGTTGAAGCACGCACTTAACAGATTGCGTCAGGAAGCTAAAAAATACGGCTTTGACGGTATGGTTATTCAGGTAGAATATCGCTATGACAAGCACGAAGTTATGCAAGTCTACAAGGATGCAGGCTTTGATAACGTTTTTGCATATTGTTGGCACACCGAAGAAAGACTTCCTTCTCAGGAAGAAGTTATTGCACGGCAGATGTATTTAATGCAAAATCACATTGATTTTGACCCTGATTTTACAATTCTTACCTGCTCGCAATCCTGGGACCCGTATCCCTGGTATTATAAGGACAAACCTGAAAGATTAAAGGAAATTGTCCGCTGGAAGCTGACTCCTGGAAATTGGAGAAAACTTTTGGAAAAGGTTAAAAATATGGCAGATAATATGCCCGAAACGGCTTTAGGTAAACGCTTTATTGTCATGGATAACTGGAACGAGTGGGGCGAAGGACACTACATTGCACCGCATCTTTCCGGGGGCTTTAAATATCTTCAGGCTATACGCGAGGTGTTTACCAAACGGGATAATCTTCCCGATTACCGTCTTCCAGATACGTTGGGACTTGGACCATACGATAAAAATATTGATTTAGAAGCAGAGGTATTAAAATGAAAACAGTAAAAGATTTTATAACCACTATTCCCGATTTTCCCGAAGAGGGAATTTTGTTCCGCGATATTACTACGGTTTTGCAGGACGCGGAAGGCTTTAAGCTTGCAATAGACGAATACACAAAACTTTTAGAGAACGTTGAGTTTGACGTTATCTGTGGCGCAGAATCGCGTGGATTTATATTCGGTGCGCCCCTTGCGTATAATCTTAATAAACCTTTTGTGCCAATCAGAAAAAAGGGTAAATTACCGCGTGAAACCGTTTCGGCAAGCTATGCTCTTGAATACGGCACGGCAGAAATCGAAATGCACGTGGACTCTATAAAAAAAGGTCAGAAGGTTGTTATTATTGACGACCTGATTGCCACGGGCGGAACAGTTAAAGCCTGTTGTGAGCTTGTTGAAAAATTAGGCGGAAGCGTTGAGAAAATTTTGTTCCTTTTAGAATTAAAAGGTCTTAACGGCAGAGAAACTTTAAAAGGATATAACGTTGCAAGCGTTGTACAGTACGAAGGCAAATAACATAAAATCCCTTATGAGTCAAACATCTCATAAGGGATTTTTTTATTTATTAAGTGCCTTTTTCCATCTGCCTGAAAAATAGTAGGGCAGAAGTGTTAATGCCGTCAAAACAAAGGTTATGGGATATACTACAAATACGCTGCTTAAGGATGCAGTATCTATGAAGGGTATCCAGAAGCGGAAGAAGAATATCCATAAAATTCTGAAAATGCACATAGTTACTATATAAGTTATCATTGGCACCGTCGCTTTACCTATTGCACGGAGGAAGGAGGAAAGGCTTTCATTTATGCCAACGATGAAATAGGGGATGGATATGAAGAATACTTTCATTGCTCCGTAATATATTATTTCGTTGGCGTTGGGGTCGTTTTTATCAACGAATATGGAAATAATGCTTTCACGGAAAACTGTGGCAATTGCACCGAAAATAAACATAAATATAACGGAGAGCAATATTGAAATCGTTAAACCCTGCTTTGCACGTTTTATGTTGTTTGCACCGACGTTCTGACCGACGAAGGTCATAAGGGCAAGAGAAAGACTTTGTGAAATCAGGAGAATGAAGTTATCAACTTTAGTTGCCGACGTTGACCCTGCCGTTGCCGCGGCACCGTAGGAGTTTACAAAAGCCTGAATAATAATATTTGAAATGGAAATAACCATTGATTGTAAACCCGTAGGCACTCCGATTTTAAGGGACGTTAAAAGGGTAGTTTTTTCAAAAGCAATTTCGTTTATGAAAAGCTTTTGCGCGCCTTCGCTTCTGATAAGCGTAGCAATAACGAGGACAGCAGAAAGCAATTGACTTGCTACCGTTGCTAAAGCGGCGCCTGCCACGTTCCATTTAAAAATTACGATAAATAAGAAGTTAAGAATAACGTTGACTACGGCAGATATGCAAAGGAAAATAAGAGGGTGCTTTGAATCACCTACTGCACGAAGAATTCCTGCGCCAATGTTATATACCACCATAAAAAGTCCACCGGCAAAGTATATCCTCAAATATAAAACTGCTTCGTCAAAGATTTCGGGGGACGTTTGGATAAGCGTAAGAAGTTGAGGTGAGAAAATAAAACCGACAACTGAAACTACTACACCGCAAACAAGGCTTAACGCAATACCGTTGTGTACTGCAATATGTACTTTTTTTACGTCACCTGCACCGTAAGCACGGGAAACCACTACGCTTACACCTGCACCGATACCTAAAAACAGACCAATCAAACAGTTGCAGATTGCTTCCGTGGTGCCAACTGATGCTAAGGCGTTTCCGTCGCAAAATCTGCCAACCATTAACGAGTCAGCCATATTATATAAGTTCTGAAGCAGGTTTGTCAGCAGAATAGGAAGTGCAAAAAACAAAAGTTGTTTTGCAATGTTTCCTTTTGTCATATCAACTGCGCGCATTTATTATTCCTCCCAAGGCAGATAAAGCTTTTCAAGCTCAACAACCTCTGATTTACCGTTGGTTACCTGAATAAAGTAATCCGAAAGTTTTTGAAAATCTTCTTCTTTTACGGTAAGGTATAGATTGACTTCGGCAAGATATTCAATATTTTCAATTAAAATATAATCGCTGGCGCGCAAAGATTTTTCTATGCGCGAGAAAGTGGTGTAATCAAGCGAAACGGACGTTTTTTTCGACATAAGCATAGTCTTTACGCCCGTTGAATCAACCGCGCCCGTTGCAGAGGAGGAGTATGCCCGTGTCAAGCCTCCTGCGCCAAGCAAAATACCGCCAAAATATCTTGTTACTGTTACTAAAGTATTGGTAATATCCTTTTTTACAAGCACCTGAAGAATGGGCTGACCTGCGGTGCCCTGAGGTTCACCGTCGTCGGCATAGCGCATAATATCCTTTTTTTCGCCTAAAACGTATGCCCAACAACAATGACGGGCATCGGGATATTTTTTCTTTTCTTTTTGAATAAGTGCTTGTGCTTCTTCTTCAGTTTCTAT